>JAGFJJ010000046.1 GCA_024102815.1 Phycisphaerae bacterium | reverse complement strand
TTCCGGACGATGCCGGCGCCCTGGCCGAGGAAGTCATCGACTCCCTCGACCAAGCCGGCAAGAGCCAGAGTCTGCTGCGCTCGTTCTTCCATCATGCGAACCTCAGACTGTGAGACATTTATTTGTCAAATCAAAGATCAATAGCACTTTTTCGGCAATCGTCAGGGGATCTGTCAGGACGGCGACGGCTCTCATGGCCTGCCTCCAGCCTGCTCCTGGAGTGAGCGCGCCACAACTTCTGCCAGATGAAGTGCGTTCCGGCCGGTGCCGTGGCGGATCTGCTCGCGGCAGCTGAATCCGTCGGCAATGATCAGGGTGTCAGAGCCAGCTTCGCGGATCCGAGGAATCAGGTTTTGTCGAGCAACTGACATGGAAACATCGTAGTGCGATCGCTCGTATCCGAATGAACCGGCCATACCACAGCAGCCGACTTCCGGCTCAATGAATTCGAGGCCGATGCGCCGCAATACGTTCCGTGCTGCTTCCGATCGAAGAACGGCCTTCTGGTGACAGTGGCCATGAAAGACGGCTTTACGTGACAGCTGAGGAAATTCCACCTCGGTTTCGTCCAGGAACTCACTGAAGAGTTTGACGCCTTTGCGGAGGCGTTCGGTCGAATCGTTGTCGGGATAGAGCCCCCGGAGCTCGTCCCGAAATACGGAGACCTCGCTGGGCTCCATCCCGATGATGGGAATTCCCTGACGAGCGAAATCATCGAGATACGCTACTGCGGGAGCGAGTCGTTTCTTGGCGTCCTGCAGGAAACCGTAGTGTATCAGCGGACGAATCGCCGGGATCCCGCCACCTGGTACCTGAACGCAATAGCCCATGCGCTCGAATACCGCAACCGCCGCCTTGAGTGTGCCAGGAAAAAAGTAGTTATTGAAGGCATCTGGGAAGAGTACGAGCGGTTCACCTTGTTTCCTCTGATCAGGCCGCTTCTCGAACCACCTGCTAAACGACTCCCTGGCGAGCCTGGGTAGACGTCTAGCAGATGCTACCCCCGTAATCCGCTTCGCGAGTGGGCCGAAGGGCCACGTATTTGAAAGGAAATTGGCCACGCCCGGGAAACGGGACCCGAGCCGCGCAAAGCGCTCCACTTTTCCCATCACGTGGTGTGACAGGGGGCGCCGGCGGCCGTCGTAGTAGTGCGAAAGGAACTCCGCTTTATAGGTCGCCATGTCCACGTCAACGGGGCATTCCTTCTTGCAGCCCTTGCAGCCCAGACAGAGATCGAGCGTGTCATGCACGTCCCTGCTTTGCCAGCCGTCGTGAATGCTCTCGCCGTGGAGCATTTCAAAGAGTGCTCGAGCCCGGCCACGCGTCGAGTCCTTCTCGTCGCGCGTCGCCACGAAGCTGGGGCACATGAAGGCATCGTGCGTTCGGCGGCACTTCCCGACGCCCACGCATCGCAGTGTCGATGAGGCGAAGCTCCCGTCATCATCGGGGAATTGGAAATGCGTCCGCACTTGCAGATCATCGAGGGGCGGTGTGACCCGCAGGTCAGCGGTGCGGGAGTTGGGGTCGACAACCTTTCCGGGGTTCATCTTGCCATCGGGATCCCAGATACGCTTGAAATCCCGAAATGCATCGATGAGTTCCGGTCCGTACATTTTCTCGAGCAAGTCGGCCCGCGATTGTCCGTCTCCGTGTTCTCCGGAGAGCGAGCCGCCATATTGAACCACGAGATCAGCCGCGCGGCTTGTGAATGCACGGTATCGCTCTTTGCCTTGCTCGGATTCAAGATCGAAATCGATGCGGCAATGAACGCAGCCGTCCCCGAAATGGCCATAGAGCGCCGCTTCATACTTGAATTCGTTCAGAAGCGATCGGAAGTCTCGGAGATAATCGGCGAGCCGCACTGGAGGCACGGCAGCGTCCTCCCAGCCAGGCCATGTGTCGTGCATCCCCGGAACATGCGCAGTCGCGCCCAGCCCGGACTCGCGAATTTCCCAGATCCGCTCAACTTCCTCCGTGCTGTCGTACAACTTCATGGCCGGCGTGTCTTTGCTCCGACGGAGAGCGTTCATGAGATCATGTGCACGGCTCTCTGCTTCATCTCTGCTCTCCCCTCCCATTTCCACCAGCAGCCAGCCTTTCCCGTCGGGCAAGAGATGTATGTCTTTCTCGTGAAGGTGTTTGACGCGCATGTAGTGAACGAGCTTGTCGTCGATTCCCTCGAGGGCGACGGGCTGATGCTCGAGGACCTCAGAAAGGTGTGAGGCGGCCGCGAATACGTCGTCATACCCGAGAACGACGAGCGCACGCCTCTTGGGCCAATGAACAAGGCGCACTTTGGCTTCGAGAACGGTGACGCACGTTGCTTCTGATCCGACCAGCGCCCGCGCAAGATGGAAGCCCCGTTCCGGAAGCAGATCCGGAAGATTGTATCCGGAAACGCGGCGCGGAATCTGCGGAAAACGGGTCCGAATTCGCTGCAGGTTCTCGTCCCGCAGTCGCTGGAGTCCGCTATAGATTTCGCCTGTACGACCGTTGCTGCCAATCATGCGGGCCAGCTTGTCCTCGGGGGTTTCTCCGACTTGCAGGCGCGTTCCATCGTACGTCAGCACATCCAACTCGTGGATATTGTCCGAGGTGCGTCCCGCTTGAACGGAATGGACGCCGCAGGAGTTGTTGCCGATCATACCCCCTAACGTGCAGTGGGTATGCGTAGCTGGATCTGGACCAAATGTAAGCCCATGTTGCCTTTGGATCGGTACGCGAAGCTGATCGAGCACGACGCCAGGTTCAACGCGTGCCCATTTTTCGCGTGCATTTACTTCCAGCACGCGGTTGACGTGCTTACTCATATCCATAACGACGGCTACATTGCAACACTGCCCCGCAAGACTTGTGCCACCCCCCCGCGCAAGGATGGGGGCACCAAACTCGCGCGCAACCGCCACTGTGGCAACAACATCATCAGTCGAACGGGGAATCACGACGCCAATGGGGATATGTCGGTAGTTGGAAGCATCCGTGGAGTAGATCGCCCGGCTTCCATCGTCGAAGCGTACCTCACCCGCAATGTTGCGGCGAAGCCTCTCGGCTAGTCCGGTGCGGTCGATCTCCGAGGCCGCGAGCGAGCTTTTCCCCGATTCCGTGCGTAGAAGATTCATGCACTGTACTCAACTGTTACAGACTCGCGTGATTGAAATCGACGGAGCATATCCGGTTTGAGATCAAGTCCGAAGCCGGGACGGGACGAATCGGGCTTGACTGCCCCGTCCACCAGCCGGGGTGCGCCATCAAACAACATTTGCTCAATGCGCACATGGTCGTGGAACCACTCTATGTTTCGCACGGCCGGGGCTGCGCATGCCAAGTGAAGATGAAGAGCAGGTGCGGTATGCGCGGAAAGCGGAACGTGGAATGCCTCGCATAATGACGCAACATGAAAGAATCCCGTGCACCCCAGGCAGCGTGTGGCGTCAGCCTGCAGGACGTCGACCGCACCGTTCTCCAGCATCTTTCGAAAATACGCGGGTGTGTATCCGTACTCGCCGGCAGAGAGCTCCATTCCCAAAGGTAAACGGCCCCGAATGAACCTCAGGGTTTCCAAAGCATCGGATGTTACCGGCTCCTCGAACCAACTCACGTTACTCTTTTCGGCGAAAACGGCACCGAGCTCCAAGGCCTGTTTGCTTTCGTAGGCTCCATTAGCGTCGACAAAGAGTCGCACCGTGTCTCCGATTGCCTGGCGCGCCGCTGCGACGCGTGACGGATCGTGTTCGGGAGACCGGCCGACTTTGATTTTCACTGCACGTGCGCCTTGGGAGACCCATCCGTTCAATTGTTCGCTTAATTGCGCATGAGAATATGATGTGAAGCCGCCGCTCCCGTAGATGGAAGCAGATGCGCGGAAGGAGCCCCATAGCTGCGAAACAGATAGGTCCAGTAATTTCGCCTTCAGGTCCCACAGCGCATTATCGACGGCCGAGATGGCCGAAGCGGCGAGACCCGGCTGACCGAGATTGCGCACTGCGATACGCATATTGTACCACGACTCGGGAATGCAATCAGGATTCGAGCCCAGGAGGTATGCAGCCAGCTTATCTTGAATCAAGCTCGCTGCGGCCGCATGCGTGTACGTATACCCGATACCTTCACGGTTGCCGGCGCGCAGGGCTAGAAGAATGACCGTTGTCGAGTCCCATTGGAGTGTCCCGTCGGATTCAGGCGCGTCGGTTGGGACCGTGCAGACCCAGATCCGCAAACGGTCTACTATCGGGAAATCAGATTCCCGACGTGTGTCCTGGGGCGCCGATCTCATTGTTGTCCATACTCCGCGTTGTTCGCTGACACAAGCCCTTGGCATCGTTCTCGGCTAATCAGGGGGTCCAGCTTTCCACGAGGTCTTTGAATGATTGTTTGATCATTCCGGCCTTGTCGGGATCGCCTTTTAGTATGGACGACAAGTACATCCGGGCCTGCTTGAAGCTGATGTGAGGGGGCAGTGGAGGAACGTTCGCATCGGTGCGGACATCGAGAACCGCGGGGCGGTCGGCGGAAAACACCTCGTCCCATGCACCGGAAATCGCCTCCGGTTTCTCAACCCGCACGCCGTGCAGGCCCAGATCCTGTGCGTATTTCGCGTAAGGGAAGTCCGGTATGTTCTGTGAGGCCTCAAATTTTGGGTCGCCTGCGAGCACGCGCTGCTCCCACGTAACCTGGCTGAGATCATGGTTGTTAAGGACGCAGATGATCAGGCGGGGATCGTCCCATTCCTTCCAGTACTTCGAGATCGTAATGAGCCCGTTATTGCCCAGCATCTGCATCGCCCCGTCGCCTACCAGGGCAACAGCGACGCGATCCGGGAAGCAGAATTTGGCCGCGATCGCATAGGGAACGCCAGGACACATCGTGGCGAGATTCCCGGAGAGCGACGCGAGCATGCCGCTACGAACCTTAAGGTCGCGAGCGAACCAATTGGCGGCCGTTCCGGAATCGCATGTGATAATGCAGTTATCAGGCAGCTTTGGCGAGAGCTCCCAAAAAAGGAGCTGCGGATTAATCGGATCCGCTTCGTTCTTTGCCCGCGCTTCGAGGACCTTCCACCACTCCTCGACACCGTTGCGGACCTGCTCCTGCCACGATCGATCCTCCTTGCGATGCAGTAGAGGGATAAGTGCCTGGAGCGTCTCCTTTGCCTCGCCGTGCAGATTGACCTCCATCGGGTAACGGGCAGACAGGTTGCGCGCCTTGATGTCGATCTGTACACCCCGCGCGGACCCGGCTTTCGGCAAAAACTCGGAATAAGGAAAATTGGAACCGACGACGAGTAGCGAATCACACTCGTTCATGAGGACCCAGCTGGGTTTGGTCCCCAGCAGACCTATCGCTCCGGTGACGTATGGCAACTCGTCCGGCAGGGCCGCCTTTCCGAGGAGGGCTTTCGCTATTCCTGCACCGAGGATTTCGGCGGTCTCCATCACTTCGTCGGCCGCGCTGATGGCTCCGGCACCAATGAGCATCGCTACCTTTTTTCCGGCATTCAGAACATCCGCAGCCCGCTTCAAGTCGCTGTCTTTGGGAATGATACGCGGCTTCGAATAGCCCGAACCAGAGAAGACCACACCGTGCTTTCGCGGAGGGGCCTCGACCGCGGGTTCTTCCTGTATATCGTTCGGAATGATAATGCACGTCACGGTGCTGTCCGCGGTGCTGATGCGGACTGCGCGATCGACAATGTGCCGCATCTGCACGGGGGAGGAAACCGTGTGGACGAAACTCGAGGCCACGTCCTTGTACAGCGTGCCGAGGTCGACTTCCTGTTGATACTCGCTGCCGAGTGCCGTCGACGCCTGCTGCCCGACAATCGCCAGAACCGGCTGATGATCCATGCGGGCATCGTAGAGTCCGTTGAGCAAGTGGATTGCCCCCGGCCCGGAAGTTGCCATACATACGCCAATATCCCCGGTAAACTTGGCATGGGCGCATGCCATGAATGCGGCCATCTCTTCATGGCGGGTCTGTATGAATTGCATTTTTTCTCCGGCACGCAACAGCGCGCCCATGATGCCGTTGATGCCATCGCCGGGGTATCCATAAATGCGATGGATGCCCCACTCGTATAGTCTGTCTATCAGGTAATCGCTCACCGTCTTCGCCATTCATGTTCCCCTTACGATGCCTTCAACCTCACGATGGAAACGCCATGGTGCTCAAGAGCGCTGTGTCCGGTTGTCGCGAATCCAGCCGCGTATGCTGCACAACGATCGGCACGTCCGATTCGATTACGGACGCGAAGTCCGTGCCTCGAGGAATCTCTTCCGGCTGGCAAAGCTCGTTAAAACGCACATGCCTTGTTCGCCTGGCCGGTACGATGATTTCATAGCCGGCCACAGGGTCGCGGTCCGCGTAGAAAATGGTGATGTGAACTCGTGCATCCTTCTCGGAAGCGTTGAGAATACAGGCAGTGCCGTGGCTCTCCAGTTCCGGCTTCGGCCCATTGCTCCATGCTGGAATGTAGCCTTCGGGGATAGCCCACCGGCATGATCCTATGTCGCTTTGCATAGTCCTCGCTCCTTATTTATTGAGAGTAGCAAGGCCGTTTACTGCCCGGGTGAACAAAGCCTGAATTCCTCGTCAGAACTCGCTCGTTGGGTGTAGGTGGGATGTGCTCAAGCATGCGCGGCCGGCTGTGACAACGCAGTTACGCTACCATTCCTTCGGAAATTCCGCTCCTTCATCGTTCACGCGCGGGTGAGATAGTCATTCAGTGTGAGCCAGAACAGAAGGCTCAGCCAGATCAATCCGGCAATGGCGAAGACGCGAACGATCGGCGGGCCGTACCGCACATGCATGAAGTAGGCGCCAACGAGGCTTGATTTCGCTACGGCGATTCCCAGCGCAATGACCAAGCCGAGCACTCCGAGCGGCGCGTACGAGATGGCGACCGTCACAATCAGCAGAGCCAAGAGTGCTACAGCCGTGCGAATGTACTTAGCTGGTGTCGGACCCGTTTGCATCAACTTGCACCCAACAGATAGAGTAGCGGCAACAGGAACAGCCAGACAACATCGACGAAATGCCAGTAGAGCCCAGCCATTTCGACGATATTCCGGTAACCGACTACCGAGCGTGCCCTCCGTATCATGAGCACGAGAACGGTCCAGACGGCCACGCCCACGGTTACGTGAACCGCGTGAATCCCAGTCATGATGAAGTAGAAAATGAGGAAGAGCTGTACATTCGAAGCCTCGGCGCCCTCAATCGCGCTTTCGTCAAAGGCAAGAACGGGAACGATTCTCTCTTGATAATCGAGGTAGTACTCCAAACCCTTCAGGACCAGAAAGGCTAGCCCCAACGCGATGGTCCACGAGAGAAGCCGCTGTGATTTGTGCGAATCATCCGTGCCAGCGGCGTGGTGTGCAAGAGCAACAAACAGGCTGCTGGTCAACAGAATCGCCGTATTGGCCACCGCAATCCACAAGTAGAGATGTTCACTTCCCACATGAAAGGCGTTCGGATACCGTATGCGGTATACCGTATAGCCGATGAACATGCCTCCGAAGAAGAGGATCTCGCCGGCGAGGAAGATCCACATACCGAGCGTAGCCGCGGCGTGCTTCTGGCCGGAATCGTCAAATTGTCGCGCTACGCCCCGTTCAGCCATGCACATACTCCTGATTCATGGGATCACTCATTGTGTCATATGCGTAGGGCGGGCCCGTAATGACGGGCGTCTCAGCGAAGTTTTCCTGGGGAGGCGGAGACGAGACCGACCATTCAAGGCCAGTAGCTCCCCAGGGGTTTGGCCCTGCGTCGGGTGCCTTGCGCAGCGTCCATAGGAGATAGATCAGAGGAAGTACATAACCAACGCCGAGAATCGAGGCCCCGGCGGTCGAGAGCACATTCAATAACTGGAACTCCTCAGCGTATGAGGCTGTGCGCCGCGGCATTCCCTCGTAGCCGAGAATAAACTGCGGAAAGAACGTGAGGTTAAAGCCAACGAAGAGTAGAATGGCGCTGAAGATGCCCAGTCCTTCGTGGTAGCGTCGACCGCTAAGCTTGGGCCACCAGAAATGTACTGCCGCCAGATAGCCCATCACGGCGCCGCCGACCATGATATAGTGAAAATGCGCGACGATAAAATAGGTGTCGTGTACGTGGATGTCTACGGCCGTGGCGGCGAGAAGCAGTCCAGTCAGTCCACCCAGAACGAACAGACCCACAAATCCCAGAGCATAGAGCATCGGCGTACGAAAGTGGATCGTTCCCTTGTGGAGCGTCGCCGTCCAATTAAAGACCTTGATCGCGGACGGTATGGCCACGAGGAAGGACAATATTGAGAATATGAGAGAAGCGTAAATGCTCTGTCCGCTCACGAACATATGGTGTCCCCACACGAGGAACCCGAGAACGGCGATGGCGATCGAAGAAAAGGCAATAAAGTGGTAGCCAAAAATGGGCTTGCGCGCGAAGCATGGAATGATCTCGCTGACGACACCCATACTCGGCAACACCATAATGTAGACGGCGGGATGAGAGTAAAACCAGAAGAGATGCTGGAAGAGGAGAGGGTCGCCGCCAAGATCGGGGTTGAATATTCCAACGGTCCAAATGCGCTCAATCGCGACCAGTATCGTGACAATCGCCAGTACCGGCGTGGCGAGCACGAGGATGATGCTTGTCGCGTAGGTCGACCACACAAAGAGAGGAAGCCGCATCCAGCCCATACCGGGAGCGCGCATCGTATGGATTGTGACGATGAAGTTCAGCCCGGTGAGAATGGAGCTAAAGCCTGCCACGACAATCCCGGCGATAACGAGCACGACCGCGCTGTTCGCGTACGTCGTGCTGTAGGGGGTGTAGAAGGTCCACCCTGTGTCAACGCCGCCCCAGATAATGGCCGAGAGGACGATCAATCCGCCCGCGATGAAGATATACCAACTCGCCAGGTTGAGACGCGGAAATGCGAGATCGCGTGCCCCGATCATGAGCGGAACGAGGAAATTGCCGAAGACCGCGGGAATGGACGGAATGAGAAAGAACCAGACCATGATGATGCCATGCAGCGTGAAGGAGCGATTGTAGATCTCTTCGCCGAGGAGATCAGCCTTGGGCGTCAGGAGTTCGAGACGTACGAGGGATGCGGCCGCACCACCAATAAAGAAGAAACCCGTAATCGAGAGCAAGTAGAGTAGCGCAATGCGCTTGTGGTCAGTGGTCAGGAGCCAATCGCGCCATCCCCATCTGGAACGAATGAAGCTCTGCATTGGGTCTGCCGCAGCGGCCGTCATGGTGTTTCTCCTTTTCCCGGCCAGCCATCGCGGAGGTCCTGGATGAATTGGATCAGATCGCGCATCTCGCTTTCGGAGATCTGTCCCTTGTAGGTCGGCATGAGCGACGGGTAGGCGTAGCCCGCCGCGATCTTTGCGTTCGGATCGAGAATGGACTCGCGAATGTACTGTTCGTCGGCAGTAATAAGCGAGCCATCGCGCAAGCGGATCTGCTGACCGAAGAGACCGTCCAGTTGTGGGGCGATCACGCGGGCGGACGGCGTATGGCATGCGTTGCAGCCGAAATCAAAGAAGGTTCCTTGTCCGGTGATCGCAAGCGGCGCACCTGGAGTTCCGGGCATATTGGGTGCCTTGTCTTTCGGCGACGCGCTGCTGCGCCACAGTTGAAAAGCCTCAGGCTCCATTACATATACAGTTCCGCGCATTTGCGAGTGCTCTGTCCCGCAATATTCAGCGCAGAAAAGATGGAAGGCGCCGGTCTTATTCGGCGTGAACCACATCGACGTGTAGCGTCCTGGAAGGGCGTCCTGCTTCACGCGAAATGCAGGTATATAGAAGCTGTGTATGACGTCCTGGGACCGGAGAAGAAGCTTGACCGGCTGCCCGCGGGCCAGGTGCAATTCGTTGATCTCCTCCGGTCCGTCGGGATGCTGGATCTTCCACATCCACTGCTTGCCCACAACGTAGATCGTACGAGCGTTGCGGGGAGGCTGCGTCACGTCGAAGAACACCCACCCGGACCAGATAAATATGGCCAGCCCGATCAGGCCTGGAATGATCGTCCACGTGACTTCCCACCGCCAGGTTTTTTGGACGCGTCCGCTGCGGTCTGCCCTGGAACCAGCACGGTACTTGATGGAGAACCGGAGAATCAGGAGGCCGACAAGGAGTACAAAGAACAGCGCCATAGCGATCAGGCTGAGGAAGACGGCATCCACTTCTCGAGCCCCTTCGGCTGCGCGCTCGGGCAGCATCCAGTCAAACCAGCTCAGAAGATCGGTGTTCACTTCAGCAAGAAAGCCTGTGACTCCTGCGATGCGCATTATCGTGATCCAGTTCTTCCGCCGTCGCTGTTTTCAGCGAAGCCAGTATCGTAGAGTTCGGTTATAACGCGCTCCCATCCGCGTTTCGCAGCCAGTTGCATGGCCTGGTCGATTGGAATTTGCACGATCCCGTGCTTCTTGTCGATCCAACGGTAACTATTCAACCGGGTTTGCTGCAACCGTAAGTTACGGGCTAAATCGCCCGGAGGGTCATCCCAGGGCGATATCGGCCGGTCTGTCGCCGGTACGACGATCGGCTGGGGGACCTCCGGATGGGCGGACTGGAATCTGCCGAGGACACGCAGCACACCGGCGCTCACGAGGCCGAGCACGATGAAAAAGCCCGCAATAGCCAGCCAGATGGCGGGGGTATTGGGAGTGTTTGGTGCATGCTTCGCAACCGTACCTTGCTCGTTCCCCGGGGTGGTCATTCCGCCACCTCCCGCGCGGTGGCCATAGCGGGCGAACGGCTCCAAAGCCACACCACGACGGATAGCCATATACCGCCGACGCCGATCATTGCCAGGACGGCCTCAACAATCGCCAGCCAGGATCCGTGGGCCGACGGGAGCACCATCCAGGCAGAGTCAAGTGTGCGTGCGAAGAGCACAACACACGCAATCATCAGCAGTCTCCGGGGGTTTTTTTTCACTGTCCGAAATAGCAAGGCGAATAATGGCAGCAGAAAGTGCAGGACGATCAGGGCGATTGATACCAACGCCCAGAAGCCCGTCATTCGTGGAGCGTACCAGGCGCCGTGGTCGGGAAGATTGCCGTTCCAGATGATGAAAAACTGGGAGTAGGCCATGTACGTATGCAGTACCACAAAAGTCAGAAGGAGCGTACCTAAGTCATTAAGCTGTGCAGGAGGTAGGGGCTCGGCGCCATGGGGACACGGCAGGGTGAGGGCGAGGACGATAAACACGGCCAGGGCCGTCAAGGCCTGGCCCAGAATGACATACAAGCCAAAAACGCTCGAATAGAAGGCCGGTTCGAGAGTCAGTATCCAATCAATGCTGGCAAAGCTAACGGTAAGAAAATAGAGGATAAGTCCCAAGGCCGAGAGCGCCTGGAGGGCACCGCTCCCGCCAGCACGACATTGGGCCGCCCTCCTGGTCAGAAATAGTAGAACGACTCCTCCAACGACCCAGAGACTGATGAAGACGATCGCACGCCCAAAGAAAAATCCTTCCTGCAGGTACCAGGCGCGAAATGCGAAGTCCGGCTTGTTCGGAAAGCCATGTGCGACCCAAGGATACAGCAATCGTACGCCAAGTGCGATTGGAATAAAGGCAAGAACAATCAGGGGAAGCGACGCCGTCGCGGCTTCCAACATCTGGCGTATGCTCCAACCCCACCGACCGCCGGTTAGGTGATGTATCATCAGGAGGCCGGCACCGCCCAGCGGGACACCTATCCAGAGCAGGAAGCCGCATAAGTATCCAAAATAGAATGCACTCGGCCGAGCGAGGCCGATCCCGATGGCCAGCGCCATTCCAGCAATGCCAGTGAACATCAGCCGTTGCGTCAAGGCCGATGCGTAGTTGTGATCGTTTGCGTTATTCAATGGGCGCCCTCCGTTGACGCTTGGGGCGCAATAGGTGCCACATCTTCTTCTCGCCGTGCGTCGAAGTGAATTGACGGTGAAACGATGCCGACCGGGGCGTGTTGGCTGAGTTGAAGCGCTCGAACGTAGGCGACGACAGCCCATCGATCGGGGGCAGAGGGTACCTGGTCTAGATATGGAGGCATTTTCCCGAGCCCGTCGGTGATCACTTGAAAGATGTAGTCATCAGGTTTGTCGCGCAGCCGCGCCGTATGGTATGAAGGGGGGCGGGGGTAGCCGCGTTGGACAACCATGCCATCGCCGTATCCCGCCGCGCCATGACATGGTTTGCAGGACACATTGAAGACCTGCTGTCCGCGTTGCAAGAGTGCCATGGTAAGGGGTGGCTGCGGTGGCGGGGGCGAAGTTACGGAAAACGAAAACATCTCTCCTTCTGTGTTCACGACGCCTTCGACGAGTGGTCGAGCCGATGCGCCGTCCGGAAACACCGGGCATGCTTGAAGCGTCCTTGTCCGCGGTTGCTTGGCCATATTAACCTGGTAATCGCAGCCAGCACTGACCAGCATCACCGCAAGGGAACCGACTATGATTGTGCCTTGGCAACTCACGCGGTATCCTCGCCTTGGAAGTCCTTAGGGACGGGCAAGATGTCGAGCGCACTCCATGCGGACAAATCCTGCTCCACACGGTCGCGATCGAATTGCGGGTCGTCCTGTTGGACTAGCAGGAAGAAGCGGTCTCGCGAGGCACGCTCAAATCCTCTTGCGTTGAATATGGGATCATAGAGTTTGGGTAGTCCGTTGAGCAGAATCATGCCAACGAACCCGAACAAGGCGCCACCCAGCACGCCCAATTCAAAGGTCAGTGGTATGAAGGACGGCCAACTGAAGTATGGCCGTCCGCCGATATTCCAGGGGTAATCGAATACGGCTGCGTATGCCTCCGTCGCGAAAGTGCCAATGGCACCGAAGAGGCCGCCCACTAAAACAAGCAAGGCTACTGGACTGCGCCTTAATCCCAGCGCGTCAGGAAGGTCGTCCACGGGGAAAGGCGTGAATGTATCCAGACGACGATACCCTTTGGCGCGCGCGCTCTTGACCGCCTTTAACAACGACTCCGGCTCCCGGAAGACGCCGCAGATCCCATAAAGTCGCGCGACATCCAGAGAGTCGCTCTTGCGGGAAGATGTAGCCGAGAATGTCTGCGACACTGGCGTCTCTGAGTCGGGCCGCGCTCCCTTCACGCCATGCAAAAGCTCTCGAAGTTCTGACATGGACAGCATGGGAATAATACGAACGAATAGCAGCATGGCCAGGCAGAAGAGACCAAGTGTTCCGATGAACAGCGACCAGTCCCAGAAAGTTGCGGAGAACCAACCCCAGGCGCTGGGCATGAAGTCGCGATGCAGTGGCTGAATGACAATCATGTAGCGTTCAGTCCACATTCCGACGTTGATTGCCAGCGAAACCAAGAACAGTGGAATGGCGCGGGTACGGACCCAGCGAATCCAGAGTAGTTGAGGGATGAGCACGTTGCAGGTCAATGTCGCCCAATAGACGGGGGCGTAGGCGCCGAGCATGCGATCGCGCGCCATGTACATTTCGAACCGATCAGCGCTGAAGAAGCACGTGAAGTTATCGATGATGTATCCATAGCCGACGATCAGCCCCGACGTGAGCATGACTTTGGCCATTACGTCCAGATGCCGCGTTGTGATCAACCCCTTCAGCCCGAAGAGTGGCCTGGCCGGAATAATGAGCGTCAAAACCATCGAGAAGCCGGAGAAGATAGCACCCGCGACGAAATAGGGCGGGAAGATCGTCGTATGCCAGCCCGGCACGAAGGCGGTGGCAAAGTCGAGAGACACGATACTGTGCACCGAAATCACCAGGGGCGTGGCGAGTCCGGCGAGCAGGAGATAGGCGACCTGATGATTCTGCCAGTGTCTGGCTGCACCACGCCACCCGAGCGCAAAAATGCCTGCAATGCGACGTGTCCATTTGCGCTTCGCGGTATCGCGCAGAGTCGCCAGATCCGGAATCAACCCGACATACCAGAAGATGAGAGATACGGTCGCGTAGGTCAGAACCGCGATGACATCCCACACCAGCGGGCTGCGCCATTGGGGCCATAAGCCCATGGTGTCGGGATACGGTACCAGGTAGTAGAACTTCCAGAATCGTCCCAAGTGCATGAGGGGAAACAGGCCGGCGTTCATAACGGCGAACAAGGTCATCGCCTCAGCAAAGCGATTAATGCTCGTGCGCCATCTCTGACGGAAGAGCAGAAGAATGGCCGAGATCAATGTCCCGGCATGTCCGATGCCGATCCACCAGACAAAATTGAGGATCGCAAATCCCCAGGCCACGGGGATGTTGATTCCCCATACGCCCGGTCCCCAGTACAGGAGCCACAGTGCGGAGACGAGCCCCATCAATGTCACGGACAGGGCAATCCCTGTCGCCGCTAACCACCACTTGGCGAATTGCGGTTGTAGGGGGATGTCAACGACGTGGTCGGTTACTGACCCCAAGCCGTACTTGGGATCGATGACTTGCGTCGTGCCGACATTTGCTGGACTGGCTCCCATGTTCGCCCCGCGTCCTCGCCTATGAATTCCCAGCCGTACCGCTGCGCTCCGCACGGGCGTCGCCGGAGGAAGCTAGCGCGGGATTGGGATTGCGGATCTCGGCGAGATATGTCGTGCGCGGCCGAACATTGAGCTCACGCAGCATTGCGTAGGAGTGTCCCTGCTGCTTTGCCTGCGAAACGGCCGTTGCTTTGTCGTTGATGTCGCCGAACACGATTGCTTGCGTTGGACATGCCTGTTGGCAAGCCGTAACAATGCCACCGTCGCTGATCTGACGATTCTCTTTTCGGGCGTCAATCTCGGCGTTGCGAATCCGTTGCACGCAATAGGTGCACTTCTCCATCACGCCTCTAGCGCGTACGGTTACCTCCGGGTTGCGCTGAAGTTTTCTCGTCTCACTGTCGTATTCCGTGTAGCGGTAAAAGTTGAATCGTCGGACTTTGTATGGACAGTTATTCGAACAGTATCGCGTCCCGATGCAGCGGTTGTAGATCATCTCGTTGAGGCCGTCGTGACTATGCTGAGTGGCCCCCACCGGGCATACGAGCTCGCAGGGGGCGTCTTCGCAATGCATGCACGGCACCGGCTGGTGGAGGATGGCAGGGTCTTCGGGCTGTCCTGCGAAGTAGCGATCGACGCGAATCCAGTGCATCTCTCGCCCCAGATGCACCTGTTCACGTCCGACAACCGCGATGTTGTTCTCCGCCTGGCACGCGATGGTGCAGGCTCCGCATCCGATACAACTCGTCAGGTCGATGGACATGCCCCATTGTTGGCCGGGATAAGAGTGTGGGGGATACAGCGACACGAGGGGAGCTGGCTTACGGCCGCCCTCGTGTGCCAGCTGCCATGGGTCGGACCGGAACTCAGAGAGCAATCCTCGGCGCAAGAGGTCGCGCCCCTCCATCACATGATGATTCTGCGTTTGGGCCAGTACTTGCGTACGCCCCGTCTTCTGGATGGAGACGCCTTTTCTGTGCCACGTCGTCTCCGCCGTGCGAAGGGGGTACGCGTTGACGCCGACTCCCTGCGCGACTGGTCCACCGGCACTGCGCCCATACCCGAGTGCCAAGCTGAGGACATCATCCGCCTGGCCGGGAAGCACGAACACAGGAGCTTCGACCTCGACTTCTGCGCATCGAATGGCGACTACGTCGCCAGTCTTCAGTGCGAATCGCCCGGCCGTCGAGGGGCTGATCAGTGCGGCGTTGTCCCAAGTTACTCCTGTCACGGGATCGGGGAGTTCCTGCAACCAGGCATTGTTCGCGTATCGGCCGTCCCACATGCGAGAACCTGGCAGTAGAACAAGCTCTAGTCCGCCGTCCGTCGTATCGCTCGGATGCGAATCCAGCGACTCGGGTTGTGCAATTCCCCGTCCGACATCGATCCGCGCATCAAGCGGGAGAGATGCCGAGTCGGGAATAACGCCATCTTTCAGCGCGTCGTGCCACCAGTCCTCAAAGTCCCCTTCGGGTACTTCCCGGCGCCACCGCTGCCGTACGAGATCTTTCGCATCGAACAATGTCTCTCCCACGAGATTGGCCAGCAGTTCATTGGCCGTGCGGCCCCTGTAGAGAGGGGCGATCAGCGGCTGGAGAATTGTAACCGTACCGTCGAATGCCCGGGCGTCGTCCCAGGATTCGAGTTCGTGCGCAAGCGGAATGTGCCAACGACAATGTTCCGCCGTCTCGTTCGCGTGCAACCCCATATGAACGGCGAATTCCACCTTCTTCAGGTGTTCGGGAAATGCCAGGTTCTGTGGAGCGCTATAGGCCGGATTGACGTCAATCATCAGCAAGGTTTCGACGTCCCCAGCGGCCATGTCCTGGGCGAGTTCATTCAAAGATTCGGGAGCATCGTTTCCCGCGGCGCAGAGCGGAGGGATGAGCCGTACCGTCTTGCCGAACGCATCAAGCTTCTCATTGATTGCGAGGCCGAGCGCGTGTGATCGAGGCGGCTGGCCCCGGCCGATGAGAACAACACTCCGTTTTGGAAAAGTGGCGAGGTCTCGCGCGGTTGCCTGCACAGAAGTCCGTGTTTTCGCATCTAGCCGGTCTGCTTGATTCCGGTTGCCTTCCTCGACGCCGAGTTCGACGGCGAGCGCTTCAACAAACGGCGCTAGCAACGATGGATGGGTTCGCAGGCGATGATCTGCCTTGGCGCCTGTAGTCGTCGGCGTGACCTCCGCCACGTACAGGCGATTCATTTCTTGTGATGCGGCCTGTTCGGTGTCGATCTTCCGTTTGCTGGCAAAGTCACGGGCATAGCGAACACTTCCGGGCAGATCGAAAAGGAAATTGCAATCGACCGACAAGATTCGCTCGGCCGAGGAAAGATCATGAATCAACCTCGCCGGGCGCCCCAGCACCTGTCTGATCGCTGAAGATTCATTGTGGTCTGCCAGCGGATCATGCACATGCCAGCGCATCTCGGGAAACCTCTTGAGCAGCGATTCGATAAGCGCTAACCTTGTCGGCGAAGTGATGTTTCCCGTCAGTAACCGCATACCGTGGCCGGCATGCGCACCATGCTGCACGAGCCGGGCCTGAAGCTCCCGCAGAAAGCCGGACCAGGACGCAATTCCGTTGGGCCCGACCACGGCACGGGAGCGGTCAGGATCCCAAAAAGAGAGAATCTCGGCTTGCGCGAAGACATCCGTCGCGCCCAGACTCGCGGGATGCCGGGGATTACCCTCTATCTTCGTGGGCCGCCCTTCGTAACTGGTTACGTGCACGCCACATGCGTAACCCGATCGCGTCAGTGCCGTTGCGAAGGTCAAGGGGCGACCGGGCGTCATCCCGCGCGGCTCGCGCACGTACGGGACCAGTTCGTCTTCAGGAGCACGCTCACATCCCGACCAACCTGCCAGGGCGAAGGACGCGGCCATGATCTTGAGGAAATGGCGACGTGACGGAGTATTGAGCTGATCCAGCCCCCCCGGAAACTCCTGTTCGATCCAGTGCCGAAACTCGGCGTTGTCCGCAAGTTCGTCCAAGCTGCGCCAGTAGTCCCGGCCGGTCTCGCGATTGTAAGCAAGAGGGTGTATTTTCATCTACGTCGTCCTCAGCGATGGCATGCCGTGCAGTTGGTCAGACCGGTCGTATCGATTCCGTAGTATTTCATCAGCCGCTTCCCCTGCGCACGTGCATCGGACGGAAACGCGTAATCGACACTGTAGATTTCATCGGCGGGTCGAATCCGCGGCGCTGGATCACGATGACAATCGAGGCACCATTTCATGTGCAGCGTTTCTGCCTTGCGCATCAGCGGCATCTGATCGACCCGACCATGACAGGTCGAGCACCCGACTCCCTTGTTCACGTGAATGGAATGGTCGAAAAAAACAAAGTCTGGTAGCCGATGAACACGGGTCCATTCCAAGCGGGAGCCTGTTCGCCAGCTCTCGCGCAGCGGCTCCAGCATGGGAGCCTCGGTCCAAAGCTGCCAGTGACAGTGCATGCAGGTATCCGTCGCGGGCATCCCCGCGAACGCACTCGACTCCGCCGTCTTATGGCAGTAGCGGCAGTCTAGCCCTAGGCCGCCCACGTGATGGGCGTGGCTGAACGGAATGTCCTGTGGGACTGCCTGGCCGATGCCCGTGCCATACGGTGAATGATACCAGGCATACAGCCCGGTTGCTGCCGCCATCGGGGCGATCAGCAGCGCGACGATCGCCGCTCGCATCAAGAGATTGGCACGGGGAGAAAAGACTGCCGGCATTTGCATGCTCTGCCAGGGATTGGCATGCTGGTCATCGCAGACCCATCCCGCGCACCGTAATTCGTTACCTGTTCACGTATGGACCGCAATATCTGCCCGCGGCTGGCTTGTAAATAGAGAGGCCGGTCCTGAATGTTCTGTAAATCAGGCATAAGACCTCTGTAATGCGGCGTTTCCATGCATTATTCCCATGCGATTCGCACCTTCTGTACTCCATCAGCCACATCGATCTCGATGACTCGGGGAGGATGTTGCGCACGGATTACGCTGATTTCTCCGTTCCGCTCCAACGAAGCGCGTTCGACCTCAGCATAGCAATCCACCCCGCCGCGCAGGCGCAGTGCCTCTCCCAGGTCTTCCGCCGAGATGTCCGCCTGCCGGGCGTTCGCCCGGTCGATTTTTCCACTTTGAACGAGGACCAACTGTCTTCCCTTGACGATCCGTTCGATTCCACGCGACCGTCGTGACAGCCAGGATACGAGCGTGTGAAAGCCCACGAGTGAAGCCGCCGCGACAATCGTCACGGTCACTTCTGCAGTCCCGTTGATCGCACGACTGAGAAGCGATCCGAGCACGATTCCCAGGACAATGTCGAACGGAGTCGACCTGCCAAGCAAGCGATTCTTCCCGAAGCGAATCAGCACGAATCCGCCAAGATAGATCAGCACTGCCCGCAGTGCCGGCTCAAGAAGCTGAAACTGAACGAATGAGCTTGGGCCTTCCGCCAGAATTGCCGTAGCCGTCATCAGTAATTCTCCAGGTTGTGCGCCATCCCGACCGAGGCCGCCAAAGAATGCGGTTTCGTGACATCCGAATCGTACGTCGCTTCACGCTCGAGGAGGATGAATTTGCTGTAATCTGAGGGCGTGCATCGGGTTTCCCTTTACCGTACGCTCTAGCCTACTTCGTTGGGGCCGATTCCACGGCACGGAATGAACTTCGCATGCAAAACCGGGGAGACAGCCTGGAACTGAGCTTTGCTGTTCGTTGGTCGACGGTCGGGAAGTACCTGGGAGATCTTCTGGTTGTCGTCGCATTGCTAAATACGATGCCGGCGCTCGTTTCCCTCTTGGCCAATGGATTGGAGGCGGGCCTCGTCTATCTTGTTGCCGTGGGGATTCCGGCGGTAATTGGCATTAGCCTTGGGCGGTTGCGCCCAAGCCCCGGCATCCAACCGAACGAAGCATTAGTGATTACGTCGGCTACGCTTCTCGCAGCGGCACTGACGATGAGCCTTCCTTTCGCCTACGACGGGCTGCACTTCGGCGATGCGGTCTTTGAGTCCATTTCCGCCGTCACGACGACGGGCCTTTCCATGACGGAGAGCGTTGCCAACAAACCGGTCAGCTTCCTATTCGCCCGGTCCTGGCTGCAATGGTACGGCGGTCTGGGCATTGTCGTGGTCTCGGTGGCGCTCCTCGTGCGCCCCGCGCCCGCCATTCGTCGGCTCGCGTCCACAGAAAACGCCTCCACGGAGTTTCCGGTCGACGTTCGGGCGCACGCCCGCCGAGTCAGCGTGGTCTACCTTATCCTGACCGGTGCGTCCCTGCTTACGCTATTTCTGTTGGGACTGCGTCCGCTGGCTGCAATTACCTACACACTCAGTTCCGTATCTACCGGGGGCTTCGCCGTGGACGACGCAAGTCTCGCCGGGCTTTCGGGATGGATGGCCCCGGCCGCGATCCTTCTGAGTGCTTTCCTCGGGGCCGGCTCCATTTCGTGGTATTATCGCCGGTTTTGGGGTACGAACGAACGTCCGACCAGGCGCGGCCTCACGACCGTCGGGCTTCCACTCATGACGTTAATCATCGCCCTTGCGCTCATTGGGACGCTGCGTTACGTCGGTGTCATGTCCTGGACTCAGGCTATTGGCCACGGCGTGGCTCTCGGGGTCACCGCGCAGACCACGACGGGATTCACGACCACGGATATCGCCGCCTTACCCGCCGCTGCCAAGGCACTGGTAATGGTCGCCATGTTTATTGGAGGCGACTTGGGCTCCACGGCCGGAGGCATCAAGCTCATCCGGTTCTTCATTGTGCTGCGGTTGTTTCAGCGCCTACTTGTGCGCACTACTACGCCGCCACACGCAGTTCTCACGCGACGTCTGGGCGGCCGAAAACTGAGTGATCGGACCGCACTCGACGGACTCCTGGTCATTGCCCTCTTTGTCGTCACCATCCTGCTTTCGTGGTTTGTCTTGCTGCTCTACAACTATGATCCCTTGAATTCGCTCTTTGATGTTGTATCAGCCACTTGTACGGTGGGCTTATCGACCGGCGTCACCGGCCCTGTCCTGCCCGAGTTTCCCAAGATGGTCCTGTGCGTTGACATGCTGATGAGGCGACTTGAGATGATCGCCCTGCTCGTCCTCTTCTACCCGCGTACGTGGATCGGAAAGCGAGCCGATATATCATGAGAATCGTTATCATTGGAGCCGGCGACATGGGCTCCATGACTGCGCGCGCCGTGCTGGACCGTGGTGGTGAGGTGATCATCATCGAGGAAAACCGTGAGCGCATCGAGAGTCTTACCGACGACATGTCCTGTGGCTTCCTTCACGGCGATGGCAGCAAGCCGAAAATCCTCAAGGAGGCCGGCCCATCGCAGACCGATGTGCTGTTCTGCCTTACCAGTAACGACCTAGTGAACATCGTCGCCAGCGTCATTGGGCAGTCGCTGGGTTACGAACGCGTAGTGACTCGGATCGAAGATCCCTCCTACGAGGGCGTCTGCCGACAGCTCGGTCTCAAGGATACCATCGTCCCCAATCAGACCATCAGCCGCTACCTCGTCGACCTCACGCGCGGCCGGGACGTCCTCGAACTTTCCACGATGATCCGCGGTGAAGCACGCTTTTTTGAATTCCAAGCCGGCAAAGAGGACAAGGGCACGATCGGCGAGCTGGACCTGCCCAAGGATGCCCGGGCCATTTGCTTTTACCGAGACGACGAATTTCATCTCGCCGATGCCGAAAGCCACATCCAGAAGGGCGACCGCGTGATCATTCTGACGCATAGCCGGCATGTCGATGAACTGAGGAATCGCTGGCGACCACAGCATGCCAAGAACTCCGGCGAATTCGCCGAGCGGGGTGGTCACGCAGATACGGAGGAGCCTGGCGACTAGCGTCTCCGGCGGCTTACGCGTCGTTCAGGCGGCAGTTACTCCAGGTTCATAGAAGCGCACAAGATCTGGTGACAGTTGAGGTCTCTGCGGACAGGGACGGAACTTATTCCTGGACATAGGATGTAAGAGATGGCCGTGGAAATCCATGAACGCGCCGAGGGTCGAATTCTCGAGGTCCCAGTGACGGGAAAGCTGAGTCGTGAAGATTACGAAAGGTTCGTGCCCGAGCTCGAGCGACGGATTCAACAGTTTGGCAAGATCCGGCTCCTCTTCCAAATGCACGATTTCCACGGTTGGGAACTCGGCGCCCTTTGGGAAGATATCAAGTTTGACGCCCGGCATTTTCGTGACATCGATCGACTGGCTATCGTGGGCGAAGCCAAATGGCAGAAAGGCATGGCCGCGTTCTGCCGACCATTCACGACGGCCGACATCCGATACTTCGAGCATGCGGAAATCGAAAAGGCTCGGGCGTGGCTCGAAGAAGATCAGGATTAGCATCTTCCGCAGCGATACGAGTCAGATCTTGGTGGGGCCCTCGGGTGGAATGGGAGGCACGATTCGACTGGCTGGTTTCTCACCGGTCTCCTCAGGCTCCTGGCGAGGCAAGGGTTGCTCCGGGTTGTCCATCAATCCCGGGTCCCGCCTTGCGTGCTCGATTCGAAAGCCGGCCTGAATCGCCCGTTGCGCCAGTGGTGGGAGCGGCCCGGGATGATCCTCGATATACAGCACCGTACCCGGTGGGAGATCGCTCGGCTGATAGACCCGTGCAGAAAGCTCCTCCACCAGAGCCGGCGCCTCAACCCTCGCGGGCTCGACCTCGTCAGTCAGTACTCCCGTATGAACAACGCGCTCTGACGTCTTCCGTTGCTCCTCAACGTTGAATCCGGGTGCCCGCCAATAAACATGGATCGTTGACATTCGCGGCTTCCTATTTTACTCTTCAGAGATTGGGTTCCGCCGGTGTTGAAACGCCTTGCAACGCCTCTCCGGCAAGCGTTTGTCCCTCGGAACCGGTCTTCACGGCCAGATCACCCAGTGTGACGATGCCGACAACACGCTGCTCGTTGTCGACCACGGGAACGCGACGCACCTGGCGGTCCTTCATGGTCCGGGCCGCATCGGCAACATCGTCATTCTCCTGGAGCGTCAAGGCGCCGGATGTCATGACCTCGCCCACTCTCGTGGTTCGGGCGTCAAGTCCCTGCCCGACGACCCGAACGACGACATCGCGGTCTGTGATCATGCCCACCAGCTTGTGCTCCTGAACTACGGGAAGGGCTCCCACGTTCATCGCGGCCATATGCTCGGCAGCTTTCTGTGTGGGTTCGGCAGAATCGATGACTCTTACGGTTGCAGTCATGACGTCCTTGACTTTCATCGGGCAATCTCCTCAACAATCGTGGGCGTGCCGATGTCGGCAAATCAACTTCGACGATAGCTGAGTCCTTCCTCCTGAACTTCACCTGAACGCGGGATGAAATCACGAAATGCACGCGAGCCGCTGAGCCATTGTTACAACGGGGCTTCTCCGTCGGCACTCATGACCACGCATTTATCGTGGGTCGCGCGCTACGAATGCATTGGTGATGCGCGAGATGTGAAAATGGCGCGGCATGGAGGACGGCCGGGGCCGGCGGAAGCCGGGACGGCTTCCGCCGCGCGACCCGCGCAGACGAAACAAGGGAGCGCCTCAGCCGGTGCTCTGCATCGCCGATGCGATTCCGTTGATGCTGCCGAAGATCACGGGTTGAAGCGCTAATCGCTCTTCTTCATCGCCGCAGCGGTATCGACGCAGAAGTTCGATTTGCAGCAGGTTCAACAAGTCCGTGTCGCCATTCCGCTCGTCGATTGACTGCTTGATCACGAGACGATTATCCAGGAGTTCTTTCTGGCCAGTGATACGGAGTATGGCGTCTCGGGCGCGCTGAAACTCGTCGGTTAGTTGCCTCATCCGAGACGAGGAGGCCATCTCGTCGTAGCAGGCGGCGATGACAAGTCGGGCGCGGGCCATTTCCTGCTGGGCATTGTCGATCATTGTTCGGAAGTACTCCCAATTTTTGTACCAGGCTTGCATCATTCCCAGCGTTTCTGTTGATTCTTGGAGTACCTCGGTCAACGCGGTGCCAATGCCATACCAGCCTGGCACGTTGAGGCGCATCTGTGTCCACGCAAACACCCAGGGGATTGCTCGCAGATTCTGAAAATGTACTGCGCCACCGGATCGCGCCACGGGGCGAGATGCGATTGGCAGGGCGCTGATGTGCGCGATCGGCGACGCCTTTGTATACCACGTCCAGAACGAAGGGTCATCAATCAATTCTCGATACGCCGCCATGGACCGCTCGCCGAGCCTCCACATGAGAGCAAGCTCCGTGGCAGAACGCGCTTCCGCCGCGACGGTCGCTTCCGATTCCGCCAGGATCATTGCGTTGACGAGCTGCTCGAGATGGCGGTGTGTTATGCCGGGCAGGCCGTACCGAAACGAAATCACTTCGCCCTGCTCCGTCATGCGGATGCGCCCGCCCCGGCTGTCGCTCGGTGTCGCCAGGATCGCGCGATTCGACCGACCTCCACCGCGCCCGACGGTGCCGCCCCTTCCGTGGAAGAAACGGAAATCCACGCCAGCCGATCGGCATACTTGCGCTAGCTTCGACTGTGCCGTATGCAGAAGCCAGCCGGACATCAAGTAGCCCCCATCCTTGTTGCTGTCGGAATAGCCAAGCATGATCTCCTGGAACCGATTGCGTGATTCAAGGTGCTTGCGGTACGCGGCGTTCGACAGCATCTGCCGCATGACCTCGTGGGCCCGCGACAGGTCATCGACTGTTTCGAACAGCGGCACGATGTCCAGCCCGCTGCAACCGGCAACTCGCATCAACCAGAGAACTTCCAGCACATCGCTCACGCCATTGGTCATGCTGATGACGTAACTTGCCACGGCCCGTGGTTCATGCCGTCGCGCCTGCTCGACGATGCGAAGAACGGCAAGCAGATCCCGACTTACAGGGGAAACGTCCTCCACACCTGGAGACGTCTCGATGGCCTCTTCACTCATTATCCGAGTGAGCAATTCCTCCTTCGCCGCCTCGTCGAGCTCCGCATAACGCTGTTCCCTGCCCGCTTTCTGCAGAAGCTCGCCGACAACGTCGCCATGGACGGCACTGTGCTGCCGAATGTCGAGGGCAGCCAGATGAAACCCAAAGACATCGGCTTGCGTTCGCAGTTCTCCGATCCCGGTCCACTGCACAATATCGTCCAGTTTCATTCGATGAAGAGTGTCCGTCAGCAAGGAGAGATCCGCCACGAACTCCCGCGTGGAATACGCCTCTGGATTGTCGATGCCTGCCGCCAGCCGGGCGCGCATTTGAAGCAACTTGAGCCGAAATGGCTCGTGCTGCAGCCGCGCCATCGACTCTTCCGGCACGAGCCTGGCAAGATGTGTGGGTTGAACATCCGATGTCAGTTCTTCCGGAACACAGAGCCGCCGATCTGATAGGCTGAGCACGCGCGAGAGTTCGGACAGCTTATCGTCGTAGAGCCGGATGACGGCACGCCGATGTGCCAGCAGACTGGCTTGTGTGACCTCCGGCGTTACTCGCGGATTGCCGTCGCGGTCTCCGCCGATCCACGTGCGATATCGGAGAATCGGGGGAACCACAGGAGCGGTCCCGAAGTACCTACCGATGGCCTCCTCAACATCGCGCATGATAGCCGGTACGGCATGCCAGATTGAAGTCGTCAGGAAATGTAGCGATCCCTCGATCTCCTCCAAGACCGTCAGCCGCTCAATTCGCACCTCATCCGTGCCGTACAGCAAAAGTATCAATTCTTCCAGAGATTTCATCAGCGATCTGCGCTCCTCCTCGTCGTCGTTCAACTGATCGAGAGCGATAACCGCTTCGGCAATAGCCCGTTGCTTGCGAAGCAACGTTCGACGGCGCGCCTCCGTTGGATGTGCCGTGAGCGTCGGCTGAATGTCCAGACGCTGGATGATTCTCTGAAGCTCTTCGCGCGAATGGCCCCGGCCTTTCAGCGTGCAGATCGCTTCTGCGATGGATTCGCGTCGTGGCCTTTCTGTCGTTGCGGTGGCTTGACGACGACGATTGGCCCGGATGATGGCGACCTTCTCGGCCTGGTTGCGTAAATGAAATCGAAGGGTCAACGCTTTGATCAGCTCTCGGATTTCTTCAAGCGAAAGCCGAGCGACTTGTTCCCGCGCCGCTCGAAATCCATCCGTCTCTCCCTCCCCGGAGGCCTGGCGAAGCTCCTTGTAAAGTCGCAGGTGTCCGCTCGGCCCCAAGCGTACCAGCACGCGCTCCAGCACATTCTCCAGCAACGCAACGTCTCGAGTCAGTTCAGTTGTCATGCCGGGATTCTACCAGACTGAACCCGGCGCCGTCAGGGCGACGGCATGCCTTCGTCGCGATATTTACAAGGAATTCAGGTCGCATTACGCGCCCGTTCGCCGCATCACTCATGCCAGCGTACTTGCCTCTTCGAAGCCGGTCGTCTCGCGACCATGATTCCACTTTGAGATTCAGAATGTCTACGGAATTGACGCACGCTGGCCGGACCGCGAGTCGAGCCTTGCGCCTTTCAGCCGCCCTCTCCAGGGCACCGCTGAGCCCGACTAACAGAAGCGAAGCAGAGAATCCAAGTTACGTTCAGGCGCGTGGGCTATTGCGTTGGCGCTGGGAGATCATCGATTCAATGCCTTCTACCGGAACACTACGCGTCGGAACCTCGGGCTACCAGTATGACCACTGGAAGGGGCGTCTCTATCCCGAGGAAGCACCAAAGTCACGCTGGCTCGATATCTATGCGGAAACGTTCGGTACGGTCGAGATTAACAACACGTTTTACAACTTGCCCCGTCCGAGCACGTTCGACGCGTGGCGGGGCAAGTTACCGCAAGGGTTTTGCATGGCGCTCAAATTCAGCCGCTACGGTACACACCTGAAACATCTGAAAGATCCTGATGAGTATGTGGAGCGATTCGTATCGCGCGCCGAACGGCTCGGACGCCATCTCGGCCCCATCCTGGTTCAGCTTCCCCCGCAATGGCATCTGGATCGCAAGCGATTGGCCGGCTTCCTCGAAGCAATTCCGCGCAGAGTGCGCTGGTCCATCGAGTTCCGCGATGCGTCCTGGTTTACCCGTGATGTCTACAGAGTGCTTGAGCGCCATCGCGTTGCCCTTTGTATTCATGACATGCTTCCAGACAACCCCCTCGAGTTTACTACGAACTGGACATACCTGCGATTTCACGGACCGAGGAACCGCCGTAAATTCGCCGGTAGTTATCCGTATCAGAGGCTTGTCGCCTCAGCCAAGCGCGTGCGGACCTGGCTGAAGCGGGGGCGTGACGTCTATGTCTATTTCAATAATGACGAGAGGGGGCATGCGGTCAACAACGCTCGGGATTTCATCGGTTACGTCGACAATCAGTGACGCCTTGTCCGCGGCAATGGCGCGGGCCTTCAGGTCCATGCACTTGCGAGAGGTTGTTGGCCTTCGGGGCACTTACAAAATAGCGCCCGGTCCCAGCCTATTTGTGCTGGCAGTGCGGGCAGAATACCGACGTTCGGCCGCTGACTTTCGTGCGACGTAACTTTCCCTTGCAGCACGGACACTGGTTTTCGCCGCGTTGTGGTGTCAACCAGGAATCGGGCAGGGAATTGGGATCTGCCTTCCGATCAATCGCAGTCCGCAAGACGTGTCGCATGGTACGCCAGATGTCCGAGGCTCTTGCGCGGGTGATCCGACTGACATGCGTGGCTGGGTGTATCCCGGACTGGAATAAGGTCTCATCGGTATAGACATTTCCCAGTCCAGCCAGTACATTCTGATTCATCAGGCGAGTCTTGACCGATCCCTTCCCCACCGTGAGTAACTGGATGAAGTCACTCTTCTTTATCTGGAGTGCGTCTGGGCCGAGAGAGGCTCCCCCGAGAAACGCGTCCCAGTCTTCTACCAGTTGTATTCGGCCAAGTCGGCGCTTGTTGATATAGGCCAGTTGGTAGTGGTCCTCGAATTGGAGAACCAGCTTGCTGTACTTGGGCGGATCTCCGTTGACTTTGAGGTATTTAATGTTGCCGGTCATCCCGAAATGCAGGACGAGGCAACGACCACTTGCGAGCCGAACCCCAAGATACTTGCCATGTCGCGCCGTGGAATCCAGCGCGTCCGCTTTCAGCTTTCGCTGAAGGGCCTTGAGGGAGTCGCCCATGACGACGCGAGCATCACTGGCCGTTGCGCGCACGATGTTGCGATGCAGCGCTGTCGCGTTAATGTACTGACCGAAGACAGCGACGTCAGGCAATTCCGGCACTGATAGGGACTCCTGTCCCGGCGCCGCGGATCACAAGCACAGCATGAACCCAAGGAACAGCAACATCAGAGTCCGTCATGCCGATTGCAGAGCGAGCGCGGCGGCGGGTTCATGAACACGAAAGGTGAATGATTCGGCAAGATAAAGCTCGACTTTGTCGCGGTCGTGCATGGCGTATCCGATCGAAATGTCCTCACCGACGACGAGCTCAAAGTCGCCGCCTCGCGTGGAAAGAAGAACGCCGCCTTGCAGCGCCGGGCTCCAGAGCACTTCACCGCCAAGCGTATTCCGGATGATGCGAATAGGTGGATACCCGGTTGTGCCCGCTTGCATCAGGGCAAAAAAGGGTTCACCGCCCAAGACGAGCGCGTATGGGCCACCTATCCCGGATACCCTCAATGTCCTCACGCCTTCGGCCACGCTCTGCGTCAATGCTCCGGCGTCGGAAGGCAAGGGCACCGCATCGTGCGAAGAGCTCGGAGTGATTCCCTGGATGCCGCCGGCTTCGAAGCCGTGATAAATGGCCGTTTCTTCAAAACGGACCAGTTTTCCGGCAGCCTTCTCCAGGGCACTCAGATCGGGGTTGCGGCAACCACGCGTAATGTTATCGAGCTCCATCTGATTCACGACGAAGGGAATACGGAGTTCGACCAGCGGCTCCACCTTGCGCAGCCCCCAGGGGACCCCACCCGGTCCTTCTGTCTTCGAAATCTCCAGGCGACCGGAATTGGCTGCGCCCATCAACGGCTGATGTGGTCCATCGAAGTCTACCAGCCGCCGAGCGGAAAGCTGGCTCGTGAGTATACGTCGCGCCGTGGAATCAACCTCATTCCATGCCTCGGGTGTCAAAGGGGCAAGCGTTCGTCGGTGCCAATCTGTCATCATGTTGCTCAATTTGTGCTTCCCTATCCGCTGAGTCTACGCAGGCCGAGGTCTCCGACGGTATGCAGGCCTTTGCCTGCAGTCGCCCCGTTGTCCTCGGCGTTGTCTTCCAGTTCGGTGATCGGTTGCGAAGTGAACAAGTAAGTCCTGAGCTTTTCATCAATCTCCGGCATGCGCCGGCGAAGCCACTCCAGCGCCATTGCAGCGTGTTCCATCTCCTCATCTCGATTGTGTAACAGGATTTCCCTCAGGTGGTCATCCTCGCAGACATCCGCCCGCTGGTTGTACCAGTCGATGGCCTCGATCTCTTCCATCAGGCTGGACAGTGCCCGGTGGAGGTCTCGAGCGTCGGGCGACAATTCATCAACTGGTTCATGATATTGCGAAGCCATGTCATGCCTTTCTTCTCAACGCCCTAAGCGGTATTTCGCAGCGGCTCCTTGCCGATCACAACGTACTTACTCTGGTTGCGACCCCAATCCGGCGAGGCGCGGCGGCACATCCTCTTCGAGCTCCATCTTCAGTGAAAGGAACTTGAGCAGATCTTTGAGCGAAAGAATCCCGACAAGTCGTCCATCGTCTACCACCATGAACCTCGAATTGCCGTCGCGCCGCATTCTTCCCAGTGCCTTCACGGCATCCAGGTCCGGTGACATCGTGTTATCCTCGCTGCAAGGGCGTACCAGCTCCTGCACGGCCTTCTGGTCCCACTGCTGTTGTGGAATATCGCGAACCTCGCGCGATGATATGCACCCCACGAGCTTACCGTTCTGCGTCACGGGGAACATGCGGTGGTGGTAACGATAGATATAGTTCTCCACAACATCCTTCAGGCTTGTGGTGGGGGAAACGGTAATCGGCTCCGTCGACATGAACTGGCGAACCGCTTCCCCTTCCAGTGCGCGCCGAACCAGCAGTTGCCGGTAGGACAATTGCGCGGCGCCCCGAAGGAACAGCCCGATTAGGACCCACCACAAGCCGCCGATGAAGTTGCCGGTCACAATGCTTAACAAGCCCAGGACCACCAGCGTGAGACCGAAGATCATTCCAATGTTGGATGTGATGCGCGTCGCTCTTCGCAGATTCTTCTTCCATTGCCAGAGGGCGGAACGCAGCACGCGCCCGCCATCCAATGGAAACGCCGGAACAAGATTAAACACAACGAGGATAACGTTCATGAATCCGACGTATCCCAGCACACCGGTCACGGCCCGCGGCCAATGGAAGAGGCTGCCGGACGAGGCAATGCCTATGCACAGTGCGCCGATAATGACGCTGACGATCGGTCCGGCGACGGCCACTTGGAACTCGGCTCTTGGGCTGGGAGGTTCATCCTGCATTTCCGCTACGCCACCGAATATAAAGAGCGTAATTCCCTTCATGGGCATGCCGTGACGGCGCGCGACCAGGGAGTGACCGAACTCGTGTAGAACAATCGAGACAAACAGGCCGACCGTGGCGACAACACCCATGGTCCAGTACTGGGCTTGGGACAGTCCGGGGTGCGTCGTCGGAAACAGACCCTGGGCCAGCGACCAGCTCAGCAGGAGCACGACCAGCAGCCAGCTAATGTCCGCCCGCACCGGGAACCCGAATAGCGTGAATAGCTTGACGCTCTTTCCAAACATGGAGTGATCTATGCGAAGCGCAAGGTTGCCAACGTATCAAGTGGGCTATCTCTTGCCTCGCGAATCCGAAAAACTCAGTCTGCGCAGCCTTTTAAGTACCAGTCGCGCCCGACCACATCGGACCACGGGCCACGGATTCAAAAGGTGTTCGTCCCTTGAGTATGACACCATCAACCATCGTGGTCGATTCTTAATTACGCAGGCCGCCTGAGATCGCGATGAAATCTGGGTGAATGGTGCGTAATCGTCGAGAGGAGAGCGACGCTCCCTTGACGGGATTGTCCTGCGCGATCCTTGCCATTCCTCTCGGCGGCGTGAGGAAGCGTCAGACCTGACGCGGCTCAGTTGGTCTATCTGCTCGCATTTGCCCGGTCGTCGGGGGAAGCATGCAGCAACCAATAGGCCACTGGAATCACGAACAGCGTGAAGACCGTGGACGCGAACAGGCCGAAGATGAGCGACCAGGCCAGACCCGAGAAAATGGGATCGATCGTGATCGGGGCAGCCGAAAGCATGGCCGTGCCGGCGGTGAGCAGAATGGGGCGCAAACGCACGACCCGACTTTCCATGATCGCGTCGAAGAGCGTCCGCCCGCGGGCCATCGAAAGATGAATGAAGTCGACGAGGATGATCGCGTCGCGGGTGACGATGCCGGCGAGGGCGATCATGCCGATCATACCTGTGGCTGTGAAAAACACGGGATCGGCGTACGCACCGATCTGCCCGCCGGCAAGCGCATTGAGCAGCCAGAATCCGGGCATGATACCGAGGATGCTCAGCGGGATGGCCAGCATGACCACGACCGGAATCATGAATGAGCCTGTCTGCGCCACGAGCAGAACGTAGATGCCGACAAGGGCCGCGCCGAAAGCCAGGCCCAGATCGCGGAAGACATCGAGCGTGATCTTCCATTCGCCCTCGCCCGAGAAGTCAGCGCGGAATCCCCCAGGAATCCACCAGGCGATCCCTCCTCCGGAATCAAAGAACGTACGCCTGTCGACGGAAAGCGGCTGCGCTTGTTCGACCCCGCCGGCGTCAGCTGTCCCGGTATTTTGTGGCGGCTCTCTCGTTTGGTCGGCCAGCACATCGACGACGACATCGGCCGGGGGCCGTCCCGCCGTCTCCGCGAACACGTAGACAACGCGCTGAAGATTCTTGTGGTAAATCGTCTTGGCGACACGCGACTCTTCCCAACGCCCGAGTTCGGCCAGCGCGACGAGATTCCCTCCTCGCCCTTTCACGCGAATCTGGCCCAAGTCCCAGCGACTGGACCGCAAGGAACGCGGCAGGCGCAGTTCGATCATCAGCGGCTGGCGTTCCCACGGGTCGTGCACGATCCCGGCCTCTGCGCCCTCCAGGCAGAGCCGAAGCGACTCAACAATGTCCTCTACGCTGACGCCGTTGATGGCGGCTTTTTCCTGGTCGGGCACGAAGGTCAGCCTCGTCCAGTCCGCTTCAACGGAATCGTCTACGTCAACGACCCCGGGTTCCTTCGCCAGACGCGTCCGCACCGTGTGAGCGGCGCTGATGATCTGCTCATAGGTGTGATCCGGCCGGCCATACACTTCTGCGACAACGCTCGCAATCACGGGAGGTCCCGGAGGCGTCTCGACGATCTTGAGACTTGCACCATGTGCGCTGGCGATATCAGTAAGCGGATCGCGTATTCGCAGGGCAATCCCATGGCTCTGGTCACGCCGGTTCTTCTTGCCGACAAGGTTGATACGGATCTCCGCAACGTTGGGGCCCTTTCGCAAGTAGTAATGGCGAACCATTCCATTGAAATCCATGGGCGAAGCAACGCCGACGTAGGAGACAAAGTCGGCGACCTCCGGCACACTTGCCAGAAAGGACTCAAACGACCTAACCGCGGCATCGCTCCGCTCCAGGGTGGTCCCCTCGTCGAAGTCCAGCACGAGAAGCAACTCGTTCTTGTTGTCGAACGGGAGCATCTTCAGCGGCACATGCCGTGTCGCAGCCAGCATGGCTGCGAGTGCCGTCAGAAGGGCGATGACGCCCAGGAAACCCCACGAGGCAGCTCGCGAGCGAAGCAATGGCGCCATGAGCGGATAGAAGAAGCGGTACAGCGCCGTATTCCTGATTTTTCCGATGTCGTGCGGATCAGACTCCGATTCGCCTTCGCCGGGCCCTTCAGGTCTGCCGCGCTTCAGGAAGTGAAACGCGAGCCAGGGCGTAATGGTGAACGCCACGACCATCGACATAAGCATGGCCACCGGTACGTTCAGGGCCATTGGACGCATATACGGCCCCATCATGCCTGTGATGAAGAACATCGGCAGGAAGGAGACGATCACGGCGAGCGTGGCCGTGATCAGTGGAGGGCGAATCTCGGCGACGGCCTCGAGAACGATCTCGCGCGTTGCCCGGCCACGCAGGACGAAATGCCGGGAGATGTTCTCCACGTCGACGATGGGGTCGTCGACCAGTAAGCCCAGGGAGAGAATCAATGCAAACAGCGTCACGCGGTTGATCGTATAACCCAGCAGTAGATTGACGGTCAGAGTAAGCCCGAAGACCACGGGCACCGCCAGCGCGACGATCAGCGCTTCCCGCCAGCCCATGCCGAGTGTGAGCAGCGCAATGACGATCACGATCGCCACAGCAAGCGCTTCGACGAGCTCGTTGACCTTCTCGTTCGCAGTTCGGCCGTAGTTGCGCGTCACGATGACGTCGATGTCGTCGGGAACCATCTGCTGTTGGAGCTCACGCGCCGCAGTGAGAACCGCATTGGCCACGTTGACCGCGTTTGTGCCCCGCTTCTTGGCCACAGCGACGGTCACAGCGGCGTGGGGGACTTCAGCCACTGAAATTCCCACCGATTCCGAGAGCGGCGTGCCTGCCGAACCGGCGTGCATCTCGAAACCTGCCGCCGGTCCCCACGCGTGACGGACATAAGCTTCGACCTCGTCGGGGCCGTCGACGACATCGGCCACGTCCTTGAGAAAGACCGGCCGATCGTCGTGTACGCCGACTACGAGTTCAGGCAATTCCCGCGATGACGTTACGGGCATCCCGCCCGCCACCTGGAACACTTCATCGTTCCGGGTGAATTCGCCGGAAACCGCAAAGACGTTGGTGCTCTGGAGGGCCGAACGAATTTCCAGCGGCGCAAGTCCGTAAGCCTGCATCCGGTCCAGATCCAGATAAGCGTAAACAACGCGACCTCGCCCGCCAATCACGTAGGCTCGAGAGAGATCCGGTACCTCGGCCAGTCGCCGGGCCATCTCCTCGGCGACTCGGCGCAAGACGAAATCGCTCGAAGTGGCACTCGTCAGGGTGAGGGTGACGATGGGCACGTCGTCGATTTCGACCGGTTTGATCACCCAGCCCGCAACACCCGGGGGAACGATGTCGATATTCTCGTCCATCCGTTTGTAGAGTTTCACCAGGCTTCGTTCGCGATCTTCTCCGACGTAGAAGCGAACGGTGATGACAGCCCGCTCATCCCGCGACATGGAGTAGACGTATTCGACGCCGTCGATCTCGAAGAGGAGTTTCTCCAGGGGGGTGGCGACAAGCTGCTCCACTTCCCGCGCCGAGTGCCCCGGAAAGCTGACAAACACGTCTGCCAGCGGAACGACGATCTGCGGATCTTCCTCCCGAGGTGTGACGTACAGCGAAGTCAATCCGACGGCGGCGGCCAGGAGAATCAGGATCAGCGAAAGGTTGGAATTTAGGAAGGCGGATACGACGGCGTTGGTGAAGTCATGGTGCCGTTCGCTCGAAGGTGTCGCTCCCGAAGCCGCCATGTCTAGGACGCGCTCCCGTCGGCGTCAGGCAGAATCACCTGCTCCCCGGGTCGCAGCCCCGAGAGCACTTCGACGTCTTGGTCAAACGTCCGACCAAGCTGAACCGCACGGCGCTCCTTTGCACCGTTATCAGCTACATCCACGGTGGTGAGTTGGCCGACCCGTCGCACGGCGGCTTGGGGAATCACCAGAACCTCTTCTTCACCCAGCGGAATCAACAGGCGGCCGAACATTCCGGAATAGATGCCCGGCGGACAGGGACCGGTGACCTTCACCGAGAATGTGCGACTGGTCGACTCGGCCTCGGGCACGATCTCGCTGATTCGACCTTGACACCGCAGGTCGAGGGCATCGATCTCGACATTGACTGTCTGTCCGACGGATAGTCGTCGCGTCAACGATTCCCGAACGCTGGCCACGAGCTGCATATGTTCTGGGTCGAACAGCGTCACAAGGGGCTGTCCCGGCGAGACGGTATCACCCGCCTCCACTTTCTTGTCGATTACAACGCCCGTTATCGGCGCGGCAATCGTTGCATAGCTCAGAATCTCGCGCGCCTCCGCGACGGCTTGCTCCGCACGCGCCAAGTTGGCTTCTGCGGTCTTCAAGTCCGTGTCGACCCGATCCCACTCGATTTTCGCCGCCGCACCTCGCTCGCGCAGCTCCGAAACGCGGTCGAATTCGATCTTGGCTTGATCACGTGCGGCGCGGGCGGCACCGGCCGATGCCAGGGCCTGTTCGAGACGGGCGCGAAGATCGGCGTCATCGAGACGGACAAGAATGTCGCCCCGGGAAACCCGCTGCCCCGCCTTGACGCTCACTTCGACGACCTTGGCCAGGAGCTTTGAAGAAAGGGTCGTCTCATGAACGGCCCGAATGGTCCCGACAGAGGGTTCCTCGCGCTGGACACTGATTGTTCTTGCCGCAACCAAATCCGCACCGGGAGGCAAAGTCGCCCGATCCTCCCCGGCTGATGTCACATTGGTGTGCGTGTCGATCTTCGGTTGAAACGTCCCAGCCAGCCAAAGCAGCAGTGCCACGACAATGATAGCGAAGAGGATGCCGATCGCGACCCTCGAGACGATCGAAAACGCGGATCGGGATTCGTCGCTATTGCCCATAAACCACCAGCTCACAAAGACGACGAGACGCCCGCTGCCCGCCCGTCAGAAGGCGACTCTCTGCGCTCCTGAACAACACGCGGATACCCCGCGCTCCAGCTTCTTGCGCCGAAGCAATGCAAATGAGATGCCAATGGACCCGGATTGCGGTACCTGGAGCGCCTTCATCGTGGCTAAGATCTTATCGGGGAACGGTACTATCTCATGACCATTGCGGAACCGCAACGCGAATCGGCCATTGAGATTCCCGAGTACGGGAGTCTTCGAATATCGGGGGTTTGGGCCGACATCGCAATTCTGACTGACCGCTTCCCTGTTGACCCTTGCGGTGGGCATACCGATTCTTGACGACGCCATATCGGCACAAAGCCGATTCTGGCCTCCATGCTTAGCCACGCTTCACGCTTTCACTCCGTTTGGCGACTCGGCGAACACTTCAAACCGGCTCGTATGTGCCAAGAGACTGGGCGACAGGTAAAGCATGTGCGGAAAGAAACGCCTCCGCTGCTTCCAGCCCCATGTAGCGGGCAAGAACTCGTTTGTCGACCCGCGTCAGGTCGACGTAAAAGAGTCCGTCGAGTACGTCTCCGAACTCGCGATCGATGTTGAAGCCGAGCAGCTTGGCGTTGAGCTGTAAATATTGCCGTACGAGCACGGGGACGCCACGTCGGTTCTGTTCGATTTCACGAACCAGCGATTCTGCGTCATCGATGGTTCTAGCCATTACCTTCAGGAGCCGGGTCTCGGCCGGACGCAAACGAGGAAAACGCGGCGGCCGGCGGGGGATGACCAGCCCCGAGAGATTACGGTCACGGTGGTTTGCGCGGAGGAAGGCCATCAACAGTCGCTTTGTCATCGAGTCGTATTCGGCGCTGATGCTGACCGCACCGAGCAGCACGCGATAACGGGGATTGAGTCGCACGAACGCCGCGATTCCCTTCCACAGCAGCAGCAAAGCGGCGTACGAGCGCTGATACTCGGGCGTCACAAACGAGCGTCCCAACTCGACGGCGGGACCAAGTTGCCTCAGGAGTCGCTTGCCGTAGCGGAATAGCGTATTCGTGTACAAACCGGAGATGCCGAATTGCGCGACAATTTCGTCCGTCAGTCCCAACCGATATGCACCGGCCACCTGCCCTCGCTCATCATCCCAGAGCAGCAGGTGCTGGTAGTATGAATCGAATCGATCGAGATCGATGCTCAGGCCGCTGCCTTCTCCCACGGCCCGGAATGTGCATTCCCGCAGACGGCCGATTTCCCGCAACGCGCGCGGGATCCGCGCCGCCGGGCAGCAATAAACGCGAAGCGGGCCCGCTCTGACCAGCTCGAACTCACCTTGCTCACCGATTTCTCGTCGAACATTCTCGATCGGCTCCGGCGCCGCCACAGGAGCCAGCGTTCGATTCGGAGGAACCGGTGGAGCAGCAGAGTGCGTTCGACCAAGCAGAAAGGTCCGAAACCGCATATATCCCGTCAACGACGCCGCAGACTCCCGACGTTTCGATGTCTGGACTGGAATGGGGGTCCCGAGGCGCAACCAGATTGTGGAGCCCCGCTTGTTCAAGAGCTCGCGAACCATCAACGCGGTACGAACGCGCGGGTGCAGCAATCCAAGGAACTGAAAGGCAGAGCTATTTCTTCCATCGATGAAAGCAGGGACAACCGTTGCCTCGAAACGACGGATGAGACGGGCTACGGTCGGGCTCCATTCCGATTCGTCCACGGAACGGGAGGACAGCCGCAGGTGCGCCACATCCCCGGCAGGAAATACGATCAGGGCGCCGCGCTGCCGCAGCCATTCCGCCGCCGCGCGCATGGCGCCGATATTTGAGACATGAGCTTCCGGCCCGCCGTACGGATCAACCGTAATCAGATGTTCACGAAGCTCGGGTATCATCCCCAGCATCGTGTTTGCGAGGATTTTCACATCTGTGCGCACCCGGCTGACCGCTGCTGCGAGGAGCAAGCCGTCGAGCATTCCATGGGGGTGGTTCGCCGCGATGAGTAGCGGTCCCTCCGGAGGAATCAGCGCCATTTCGTCATTGGAAACGCCGAGCGTCACGCCCAAACTGTCCAACGATTGCTCAAACAAGTCCTCGTTTGTTTGCAAACGAAAGCGAGTTCGACGATAGGCATCCTCCAAGCGGTTAATGCCAAGCGCAAGCCGGACTAGCCCCCGAAGTGGTCGCGGGACCGGATCCAACGCCCTGTCGATAAACGAAGCGTCACCCTTGGGAGACACGCCGCGAATTCTCCGCGCCCGGGCATTAGCGGGGAAGGAACGACCAGTCGTTGCGCCAGCGTCTCGGTCCGTTCTTCCCAGGCAACCAATAGAATAGGTATTCGTCTCGATCTGCAACAGTCAGGCGACCGTAACAGCGAGAAATTAAGCTGTCTCTTCAAATCTGCCGGCCTTCGGATAGCAAGTGGCCACCGGAAGGGAACTTGTAATAATCGGGGCATGAGATCTCACGGCGGGGCGGCACTTGTTGGAATTCTCGTGGTTGTTTCCGGGGCCCTGGTAGCCTGGCGGGCACTGGTTCGGCATTCAGCGCCCGATTCTGCCAAAGAAGGGGCGTCTCGGGCTCCAATCGCCGTTGAAATCGCTCCGGTGGGAAGTGGGCTGATGCAGGATATACGAGTCCTCAGCGGTACGCTCGAAGCATCGACGCGGTTCGACGTCGCCGCCAAAGTTGGCGGCCTGATTCGGAAGATCAACGTGGATCTGGGGGATGATGTTCCACGGGGCGAGGTCGTTGCCGAGCTGGACGACGAGGAGTTCGTACAGGCCGCGGCGCAGGCGAACGCTGAACTCGCCGTGCGCAAAGCTGAGCTGCTCCAGGCTCAAGCAGAACTCGACCGGGTAACCTACGATTTCAATCGGCTTGATGCCTTGCGCGAGCGCGGCGTGGCTTCGGAGGTCGAGTTCAGCGAGGTCACGACCCAACTAGCATCGCGTAAGGCCGCAGTGGCCTTGGCCGAGGCACGGGTGCGACAGGCGGCTGCGGCTCTCGAAATCGCCAACATCCAACTCGGATACACGAGCGTGCGCGCTGCCTGGCAAGGCGGCCCCGATCGTGGAACCGTGGGGATGCGCTACGAAGACGCAGGCGACACATTGCAGCCCGGCGATCCCATTTTGGCAATCGTGGGGCTCGACCCGCTTAAGGCGGTCGTTTCTGTTACGGAAGGGGACTACGCTCAGCTGAAAGTCGGACAGGAGGCGACACTGACAACGGACGCCCGCCCGGGTGAAGAATTCGAAGCGGAAGTCATCCGAATCGCCCCGGTCTTCCGTGAGTCATCACGACAGGCGCTCATCGAGCTCCGCGTGGAAAACCCGCGTCACTTGCTTCGTCCCGGCATGTTCGTTCGCGTGCGCGTGGTACTGCGCGAGGCGCATGCGGAGACGATTGTTCCGGCTGCCGCACTTGTGCAGCGAGGTGGTCGGGAGGTGGTATTTGCGGCGGACGTGGATAAGGGCCTTGTTTCGGAGCATCCCGTCGAAACCGGGATTGTACGGGGTGATCGCGTCCAGATCATTCGTCCGCAGCTGACCGGCTACGTCGTGGTTCTCGGGCAGCATCTTCTGGAAGATGGCGCCGCGATTACGGTAGCTGAAACCGCGGAACCAGAATTCGAATGAATCTCCCGCGCGCCTGCGTAAACCGACCCATTACGACAACCATGATCACGTTGATCGTGATCGTGATCGGCGCCTTCGCACTGCACCGTTTGCGCATCGATCTTCTGCCCTCCGTCGAGCTCCCCACGCTGACCATTCGAACCGAGTACCGTGGGGCTAGCCCGGAGGTCATCGAGCAGCAGGTCACGCAAATCATCGAGGAGATCGTCGCCACCGTTACCGGCGTCAAGGAGATTTCGAGTACGTTGGAAGAAGGGCGGAGCTCCGTCCGAGTTACGTTCGCATGGGGCACCGAGATCGACGAGGCGGCAATCGATGTCCGATCCACGCTCGAGGACGAGCTAAACGAACTGCCGGAGGAGATCGAGCGTCCCCGCATACGCAAGTTTGACGTCGCCAGCTTTCCCGTGGTCCTGCTCGGTGTTTCGAGCGACATGGACCCCGTCGAGCTCACGGAACTTGTCGAGGACCAGGTCCGCTATCGATTCGGCCGCATTCCCGGCGTAGCCCAGGTGGACCTGTGGGGAGGATTCAATCGCGAGATTCGCATCGAGATAGACGAAACCAAAATCAATGCTCTCAACATCCCCCTGAATCTCGTTCTCTCCGCAGTGCGAGACGCCAACCTGGACCTTCCCGCCGGACGTATCGAACAGGGGCGCTACGAAGTGACCCTACGCGCACCGGCGGAGTTTGAGGACATGAGCGAGATACGGGGTACGGTCGTGGCCATGCGCCAGGGGGCGCCGGTGACCATCGGCCAGATCGCCCGGGTGTTGGACACGTACGAAAGGCTGACAGAGATCGAGCGTATCAACGGCGTTCGGGGCATTCGCGTCGCCATCCGCAAGGAGGCGACGGCCAACACCGTGGAGGTTTCGCGACGGATCCTGGAAGAAATCAGGGAAATCAACGCCGCCTATCCGCACATCAAGGTCGTGCCGGTGATCAATCAGGGGAATTTCATCGAGCGATCTATCGCCAACGTAGCCCGTTCCGTCTTCTACGGTGGCGGATTGGCCATCGTCGTGCTTCTGCTCTTTCTTCGAAACATTCGCAGCACGATCGTCATCTCCCTGGCTATTCCCATTTCGGTCATCGCGACGTTCGCCGTGCTGTTCTTCGGCGGCTTTACGCTGAACCTGATGACCCTGGGCGGCCTGGCGCTGGGCGTCGGGATGATGGTGGATAACTCGATCGTCGTCCTGGAGAACATATTCCGCCGACGCGATCAAGAGCACGAAGGGAAATATGAGGCGGCCGTTCGGGGAACCGGTGAAGTGGCGTCGGCAGTGATCGCCAGCACCATCACGACGCTGGTCATTTTTCTCCCCCTGGTCTTTGTCCGTGGCGTCACGGGGATCCTCTTCCAGGAATTGGCATTCGTCATTGTCTTCTCCCTGGCGTGCTCGCTGCTGGTTTCGCTAACCCTGATTCCCATGCTCGCTTCGAGGCTGGTCGAGTCTCCCGAGGAGCTTCATCGCAGGCATGCCGGCCGCTGGGCATGGATCGGACGGCTGTCGGACATGAGCGAGCGAGCCTTCGATGCGCTGAATGACGCGTACGCCAACCTCCTGCGGTCCGTGCTGTCGGCGCGCATACTCACTTGCGTAACGGCCGCAGTCCTGCTGGGTGCCAGCCTTCTGCTCATTCCGCTCATCGGAACCGAGTTTCTACCGCCCAGCGACGAAGGAGAAGTACGCGTCAGCGGTGAGATGGAAGTCGGTACCAAGCTGGAGCTTGTCGATCGGCAGACGAGGCGCATGGAAGAAATCGTTACCGAGGCGGTGCCCGAAGCCGTGGCGATCGTCGCGGAGGCACAGGAAAACGCCGAGGCTGACCTGCGGATTTCCTTGCTTCCTGTCGCGCAGCGGACCCGATCGAATATCGCCGTGGCCGATGATCTGCGGGGGCGACTTCTGGGCAACATTCCCGGAATGGAGATCCGCGTACGTGCTCCGCAGGGGCAGTTTCTTCTCGATCGTATTCTGGGCGGATCGGAAGGAATCATCGTGGAGATTCGGGGTTATGAACTGGGCGTGCTCGATGCATTGGCGGAGCGCGCCGCCGAGCGCATTCGTGACGTCCCGGGCGTGACCGACATCGACATCAGTCGCAAGGCAGGCATTCCCCAGGAGGAGCTTTCCGTCAATCGCGAGAAAGCTGCCGATCTCGGGCTGAGCGTCCGTGATGTTGCCGAGGCCCTGGAGACGGCGGTAGCAGGGACGGAAGCAGGCGAATTCCGCAGCGCGGGGGACTCTCACCGCATCCTCGTGCAACTCCAAGATGCCGAGAAGAAGTCGATCGATGAGGTGCTCGATCTGACCTTGAGCACCTCTTCCGGCGAACAGGTGGCTCTTCGCAACGTTGTCTCCACGACAGCCAGCCGCGGTCCGATCCAGATTGATCGTAAGGACCAGCAACGTCTGGCGACCGTAACGGCCAACATTGCCGATCGCGATCTCGGAAGCGTTGCAAGTGACATACAGGCTATGCTGGCGGCCATTCCTCGACCGGCCGGATATGAATTCCGACTCGCCGGAAACTATGAAGAACAGCAGGAGGCATTTCAGGAGTTACTTCTTACGCTCGCCATGGCCGTGGTTCTGGTTTACATGGTGCTGGCCTGCCAGTATGAGTCCTTGAGAGACCCGATCGTCGTAATGATGTCGGTTCCCATGGCCGTCATCGGCGTTCTCGTGACACTCTTCCTGACGGACACCACGCTGAATATCCAGTCGTATATCGGGTGCATTATGCTGGGCGGAATTGTTGTAAACAACGCGATTTTACTGGTTGATCAGGCTGGTAGGCTTCGGCGTGAGGGCATGGATACCCGAGCGGCCGTGAGCGTTGCCGGCCGCCGACGTTTGCGCCCCATACTGATGACAACGACGACGACTATCCTCGGGCTCCTGCCCCTGGCACTGGGCATAGGCGAGGGCGCCGACGCACAAGCTCCGTTGGCTCGTGCCGTCGTGGGTGGCTTGCTCTTCTCAACGCTGGTTACGCTTGTCCTCGTTCCTGCGGTTTACAGTCTCATTCACTCGGATTCACTTATGCAGAAGGCTGGCAATGTCGATCCAGCCGCACCCGCCGAAGGCGGGCACGCTCATTGATCGCCTGCAACGGCTGATCCGCCGCTTTCCCCGACATCACCCAAGGACCGCTCACGCTTTTCCAGTGTGCGATCCGTTTCCTCTTCAATTCGACGCTGCTCGGCAACGGCATCCACATGGGCAAGCTGTCCGCCGATTTCCTTCTTCCGACGGTCCAATGACGCCAGCGTGCGATCGCGCCCGTAGAGCAGCATCGTATCACCCGGATGAATCCGCGTGTTGCGGGTCGGCGCCCCAACATAAGCATCGCTTCGAGGCTGGATTCCCAGAACGAGTACACCCTCCTCGCGCAGGCCGAGTTCGGCCAGTGTTCGTCCGGACATCCAGTCGTTCGGCTGCACCAGAAGTTCCATGACCGAGTAGTCTCCCCCGAGATGCAGCAGGCTGGCGTAGTCGCGCACGTCGAGATCAGTCCAGCGAGCCAGCGCCCAGCGGATGATGCGCGAGAGGTGCTGATCAAGCCACTTGCTGTAGGACGCGGTCCAGAGAACAGCAATTCCAGCCACGATGACGGCGGCGCGCAGCAGAAGGCTCGACTCGCTATTACGGGGATCAACGAAGGTCAAGATCATCGAGGAAATAACGGTGATAATTCCCGCGTTTCCCAAGAGCATCAAGAACATGAGTATCTTTCGGCGAACGGGATGGTTGACCACGTTCTCTGCTTCGTTCGTCGTGAAACCCACGCCGGAAAAAGCCGAACGGGCTTGAAAGCGAGCGGACTCTCGCGAAAGTCCGGTATGCGTCAGCGCCGCCGTTGCAATTCGATTGATGAGGATGGATATGCTCAGTGCGACCAGCAATGAAATTGCGGCGATCATCCCGCGGGGCTCCGTTCGCTCCGGAGTGCGTCAACGCGGGGCGAGCCGGAGCGCCCGCAACAACCGCGCTCTTGTTGCCGTGGGCAGGCGGAGGCCGACCCTCAGTCGATTGAACTGCTGGAATGAGACCCACACCAATCGTTGGCTCCCAGACACGAGCGGCCCATGCCCGCCCACCGACAACCGTGCAAGGGTTCGGATGGGGCAGGTCAGTCTTCGGGGCTCCACCCGGCCTGAACGGGCCTGCCGGCTTCCTGCCACGCCTCCATCCCGCCGGTGAAGTCGTACACGTCCGTGAAGCCGGCGCTCTCGAGGTTGGCGGCGGCCTTCGGCGACGCATCGCAATCCTCGCTAGCGCAATATACGACCACAGGCCTGTCGCGCCCGCCGGCAGCTTTCTCCACCTGTTCAGCAAAATCCGACGCGCCCAGTGGAATCTTCTGAGAATTGGGAATATGGCGTCGGCGGAATCGTTCGCTGGGCAGCACGTTGATAACCGCCAAGTCGGTCTTCTGCTTTCGAAGTTCCATTAGTTTATCGATATCAATAGGTTGCATGTTGATCGCTCCTGCATCGCAAAAACAAAGTGTGAGTGGATTTCCCACATGGCCTGTTGCAGTGGATCGCACAGGATCGTGAATCTTTTCTGGATTGAAAGTGAATTCGGCGCAACGCGAGGTCGACCCCAACGTCAGGATCCCTGCCTAATTCAGGGGTCCGGTCCGAAAGGGGGCCGAAGGATATATTCCGGGAGCCCCAATACGAAGAAACGGCTTCGGCGGAAAACCGCATCGAGGTCGGAATCGAGGGGCCGGTACTGCGGAGTTTGCTTTCCGGGGCGGCGCAGTGTACAACCATTTGTGATGAATCGGTTTATGCTCATTCTGGCGATTGTACTTTCGCCGCTTCCGTCTCCCGGCGCCTCCGCTCGGGCAGCGGCCGAGCCCTCAGCCGAACGGTGCTGCTGTTGTGCCGCCGGGAAATGTCGGTGTGGGTGCCAGAAGCCCGCCGAGCGTGAGCCTGAGCAGAAGGCGCCCGATTCGCCGCGCCATTGTGCCTGCACGGACATCCATTTCGCGCCGCCGATTCCGACGGTGCCTTTTGCATATCGTCTGGTCCACACAGGTTATCTTGCGGTCGCGACTGAAAGTGAGCTTGGCCCGAGACTGACGCGTCAGTTCAGCGGGCATCTTGCCCACGGGCCTCCGCCGGCACTCGCGCCGCTCTCCGGCATCATCTTGATCATCTGATCTTTCCTGCTCATCGCGCAGGAGTGTTTCGCTGCGCGCATACCTGGATCAGGACCGCGACCACCCCGAGCTGAGGGCCACTTGGACTTGGCGGGCAATTCTCCCGAGCAGGAGAGGTGATTCCATGAATAGGTTTGTCCATCGCGCTTGTCTCGTGCGCATTTTTCTCCCGGCCGGCGTCCTCGTCACCGGATGCGCCACATTCAACAAGACGCAAAGCGAAGTGACTCGCGCTCTCCACGATTGGCAACGACCCCGGGCGGCGTGGGGGGAAATGCGACCTGCCCATCAGCAATCGCCCCCAGAGCTCGGCGAATCCAAGGAAGTCTTCTCGGCGGAACCGGCTCGACCAATTGACCAATATGTCCAACAGGCTTTGAGGAACAACCCGGGTATCCAGGCGGCCATATCCGATACCCAGGCGAAGCTTCGAAGGATTCCGCAGGTCACTTCGCTTCCAGACCCCACGATTCGCGCGGCTGTCCGGCCAGAGCCAATCCAGACGGCCGCAGGGGATATGTACTTCACACTGGGTGTTAACCAGACCATCCCCCTCCTGGCCAGGCTTGAGCGAGCGGGTAATGTCGCCGCCGCGGAAGCTCGCGTCGCGCTCGAGCAACTCAACATGCGCCGCCAGCAACTTGTCGCGGATGTCGAGACTGCCTTCTGGCAGGTTTATCGCATCGATCGCTTCCTCGAGATTACTCGCGAGAACCGGCAACTGATCGAGGATCTGCGGAGTGTCGTCGAGACGCGGTACAAAGTTGGCGGGGTTCCGCAACAGGACCTGCTTCGCGTCGATACGGAACTCGGCAAGCTTCGCGACGACGAGTTTCGTCTTGGCAAACAGAGGAATGCCGCCGCGGCTTCACTGAATCAACTGCGGGCTCAGCCAGCACAGAGCGATGTACGCCAGACTACAGCTACTCCGGCTCGCGACATCGCCGGCGATGTGGATCGCGTGATGGCGCTGGCCACCGATCACAATCCCTCGCTGGCGATGCTTCAACGGCGCATTGATCAGAACCAGGAGCAATTGGAACTCGCCCGATTGGGATACTGGCCTGATATCTCCCTGGGTTTTGAATGGAACTATCTAGAAGGCAGGGACGCGTATATTCCGCCGCTCAATATCACGACCGGTCAACGCCCCCCGATCAACCGCAAGAGCGAGGTTGGCGACGACAACTGGGCCCTGACGTTTCAAGTCAATCTCCCAATCTGGTCCGGCCGAGTTCAGGGAGCGATACATGAAGCCCGTGAACGGCTGGCTTCCTCGGAGAGCGAGTTGGCCGACGCCCGGAACAAAACCGCGTTTCGCGTGTTTGACGCCTGGTCGCGCATCCAGGCCTCTCGTCACTCGCTCGAGGTTCTGAATGCCGAACTGATCCCTGAAGCGCGTCAGGCCTACGAGGTTACGCTCATTGGCTATCAGTCGGGCAATGCTGACTTCGTTACGCTGATCGACGCATGGCGACGCTGGCTCGAGTTCGAACTGATGCGGCACCGAGAGACAGCCAACCTCGAGACGGCCTTTGCAGAGCTGCAGCGCGAGGCAGGCGTGCAACTGATACCTGACAGCGACGCGGACGCGTCGACCGGAGAATAGCCGATGACCGAAAGAGCAACTCCAACAACACAGGAGCTCCGCTCCATTCTCATGCGATGGTCCCTTGTTCTCTTCGCCTGCGGACTCTTCGCCGTTTGGGCGACCTGGCGACTGTCCGGCGCAGCCGAGCGGCTGCCATCTCAAGGAACAACGTCGACGACAAAGTCCCTCGAAGAGCGGGAAGTCGAGTACTGGACATGTTCGATGCATCCGCAAGTACGAGAGTCCCACGCGGGCAAGTGTCCCATCTGTGGCATGGAGCTCGTTCCCCAATACGAGGGGAACGAGGAAATCGGCCTCCAACCCGCGTCATCGTCGAGCCTCATGCAAACCGGGGGTCATGAACACAGTGAAAACGCGGAGGAAACTAGCCCCGACCAGGCATGGTACCGATGCACAATGCCGGAATGCGGCGATCAGGGTAGTTCCGATCCGAACAGCCGCTGCCCAGTCTGCGGCATGAAGCGCGAGCGCATCGACACCGGCGGCAACGGTACAGGCTCGTTCGAGATCAAGCTGAGCGACCGCGCCCGCCGACTTGCCGAGGTCGAAACCGAACCCGTTCGAGAGAGACTCCTATTCAGGCGCATTCGCACCGTGGGCCGGATCGCATATGACGAGACAAGATACAAAATGGTCAGTGCCTGGGTTGGCGGACGGATCGACAGGCTCTTCGCCGACTTCACCGGCATGCACGTGACCAAAGGGGATCATCTCGTTGAGATTTACAGCCCGGAGTTGCTCTCCTCGCAGGAGGAGTACCTCCAGGCCCTGCGCGCCACCCGGCCCCAAGCAGGTGCTTCCGGTACGCTGACGCGCCGCAACGGAGACCAGCTCCTCGATGCCGCTCGGCGGAAACTCGAATTGCTCGGCATCACGGACGATCAGATCGCAGCCATTGAGCGATCGGGGCAACCCTTGATGCATCTGGTCATCTACGCTCCCCTGGGCGGGACCGTTCTCGCCAAACAGGCCATGGAGGGCATGTACGTCAAGACGGGCGATCCGCTCTATACCATTGCGGATCTGCGCAATCTCTGGCTGCTCGTCGACCTTTACGAACCAGACCTGCCCTGGGTCAAGCCGTTTCAGCAAGTGCGTGTGACCACGCGCTCACTGCCCGGCGAGACGTTCACGGGAGAAATCTTCTTCGTCGATCCTTCCGTCGATCCCAAGACCAGAACGGTGGACGTGCGCATTCATGTCGACAATCCGGATTTGCGTCTCAAGCCCGGGATGTGGGTCACGGCGGAGATCGAAGCGGCATTGGGCCCCGATGGAGAAGGGACCATTCCGGCGCCGAGGGGCGCGTATGCCTGCCCGATGCATCCATGGGAAACGGCGGACGAACCCGGCCCTTGTCCGCTTTGCCAGATGACGATGGTTCCTGTCGGCGAGCTGCCCCAGTACTCGAAGCCCACCAGTCCATTCCCCGTGCTCAGCGCCCCGCGCGATGCAGTCATGCAGACCGGCGAGCGTGCGCTCGTCTACGTCGAAACGGCTCCCGCCACGTACCGCGGCGTCGAGGTCACCCTCGGTCCGCTCGCGCAGGCAGAGGACGGCGAGGGGTATTACCCGATTTTCTCCGGTCTTCGTAGCGGCGAGCCGGTTGTCACCCGCGGAAATTTCGCCATCGACAGCCAGATGCAGCTAGCTGGTAAGCCGAGTTTGTTCACGGTCCGCGGATTTGCAGTCGACGATTCCGATCCCATGAAGGCGCGTGGCGAATCCGCTCCCGTCGGTCAATCCTCTGCTGGACAGAGCGCAATCGTCCAGACGCACTGCCCGGTCATGGGAGGCGAAATCGATCCGACAGTATTTATCGATTACAAGGGTGCCAAGATCTACTTCTGCTGTTGGGGTTGTGATGAGAAGTTCCGAGCGGAACCCGAGAAGTACATTCCCAAGCTGCCGGAGTCGATCCAGAAACAGATTCGCGACGCCGATTCGCGGGATACAGAAAAGCAAACGCTTTGTCCGGTGATGGGGGGTGAGATCGACCCGAAAGTCTACACGGATTTCCACGGGGTCCGAATCTACTTTTGCTGTCCACCTTGCATCGACAAGTTCACGTCCGAGCCCGAGAAGTACATCGATAATCTTCCAAAAACCGTCGCTGAGAAGATCCGCCAGAGCCGCTCACATGGCGGCTGACTGAAAGGCCGCGCAGCGGGATCGCTCTTGCCCGGAGAGAATTCATGGTCAATGGACTTATACGCACATTTCTCAAGACGCCGCTCCTGGCCGCGGTATTGGCCGCAGCTCTGGCCATTTTCGGATGGCGGGCCTTTGAGGAGAACCCCAAGGACGCGATACCCGACATCGCTGAAAACCAAGTGATCGTGTTCAGTGAATGGATGGGCCGCAGCCCCAAAGACGTCGACGAGCAGGTTACTTATCCGCTTACCGTCGCGCTCCAGGGCGTTCCCGAAGTCAAGGAGATCCGCGCCACCAGTGGTTTCGGCTGGTCGATTGTCTACGTTGTTTTCAACGACAGTGTCGAATTCTACTGGGCGAGAAGCCGGGTTCTGGAGCGGCTTAACGTCGCGCAGGGGCAATTGCCCGAGGGTGTTTCGCCTCGGCTGGGGCCGGACGCCACGGCTTTGGGGCAGGTCTTCTGGTACACGGTCGAAAACGGGTGGTATTCACCCGACCGGCCGGGTCTGCGATTTACCTCCGACGGTCGTCTCACCGCCGCCTCCCGCGAAGCGTTTCTCAAGAGCGATCCGGGATTGCAGCCCTCTCTGCAGGACGCCGAACCATTCATCGACCCGATCAGCGGTACTCCGTTGCATTTCAGTGAGCTTTCCCTCGATCGTCTCCGGAGCATCCAGGATTTTGACGTCAAATTGGCCCTCGAGAGCGTCGAGGGAGTCAGCGAAGTTGCGAGCATCGGTGGGTTCGTGCGCCAGTACCAGATCGACGTCAATCCCGAAGCACTTCGCGCGTTCAATGCCCCTCTGTCCAAGCTCGTGGCCGCCGTTAAGAACGCCAACATCGATGTCGGCGCCAAGGTCATCGAAGAAAACGGCATGGAGATTCTCGTCCGCGGAGTGGGGTTTCTCGGCGGCAAAGAGCGAAACACGGCCGAGCGGAAAGTGCGCGAACGAGCAGTCATTCGAGACCTCGAGAATATCGTCGTTCATGCCGAGAACGGCACGCCCGTCTACGTTCACCAGGTCGCCACAGTCACCGTCGGGCCCGACTTCCGCCGTGGAGCGCTGGACAAGATGGGCGCGGAAGCAGTGGGAGGGGTTGTCACGATGCGTTTCGGAGAGGACCCCTTGTCGGTCATCGAGCGTGTGCACGGCAAGATCGATGCCGTGGAGCGAGGGCTTCCGCCCGGCGTGCGTATCAACGCATTCTATGATCGTACCGACTTGATTCACGAAACGATGGCCACGCTGACTGAAGCGCTTTCGCAGGAGCTGCTCATCACGGTGATTGCCGTGGTACTTTTCCTGCTTCATTTCCGCAGCAGCCTGGTCATTGCCGTCACGCTCCCGCTCGCTGTTCTTTCTGCTTTCATCTGCATGCAGGCGCTCGGCCTTCCCAGCAACATCATGAGTCTTGCGGGTATCGCCATCGCCATCGGGACAATGGTCGATATGGGCATTGTCATGCTGGAGAACATCTGCCAGCACCTCACGGACCGACGGGATGAATACACGGCTTTCGAAGCCGATACCCAAGGCACTCTTCGCGAGATGATCGATCATTCCCGCCGCAGGGCGATCGTAGGAGAAGCGGCCACGGAAGTTGGATCGGCCATTGTCACCGCTATCAGCACGACCGTCATTTCCTTCCTCCCGGTCTTTTTCCTGGAGGGTCAATCGGCCAAGCTATTCACGCCTCTGGCCTGGACAAAGACCTTCTGCATGGTCGGTGCCGTTCTTCTGGCACTGACAGTTGTCCCGCCTCTTGCGTCGATCATGCTAAGCAACCGGCGCCTGCCTCGCTCTTCGGCGCTCGGCGTGGCAGCTTCCTTCGGCGCTCTGGCGTTTGTCCTCTGGTGGCAGTCCGATGCAATCCATCCATTTTTCGGTACCGTTACGGCTGCTGTGAGCGATTACTTCGCCTGGCCGGGGGCGCGCGTCGCAATCATCGTCGCGGCGGCCATTGCACTAATCACTTTCCTTACACTTCGTGAGCAGATCAGGCCCATCGAGCGCAATCCGACCAGCCGATTCATCCATCGCCTCTATGTGCCCACCATACGATGGGTCCTGCACCACAAAATTCTGTTCCTCCTTATCCCTGTCACGTTCGTACTGTGGGGCTTGAGCATTTGGGTGGGATGGAGTGCGACGCTGGGCGCTGTGACAAGACCACTGGAACGCGTCGGCCTGATGCCGACGGAATGGACAGCGGCATGGTGGCTGACCCTGGCCGGTGCAGCCATATTCGCTTTCGCCGTGTTTCCGCTTGTCATCGATACGGTGCGCATCGGCTGTAGCCTCTGGCGCGGCGGGGGTTTCTTGAAAGTTGAAAGAAGGCGCTGGCTCAGCATGGCGTTTCGCATCGGCGCGTTCATCTTCGCTTTGCTGGCGATCCACTATACAGATGTGGTCGCACGGAGCAGCGAGACCCTCGCGGGAGTGTTTGCGCCGGGACTTACCCAGCCGTTCGGCGAGTACCGCCCATTGAAATCGTTGCTGGAGCGGGAGGGCATCGGCCAGGAGTTCATGCCGCCTCTCGATGAAGGCGATTTTCTCTACATGCCCAGCGTGCTCCCCGCCGGCTCCATCAACACGGTCATGGATGTCATGCAGAAACAGGACGTGCAATTCATGCAGATTCCGGAGGTGAATATGGTCGTCGGCAAGTTGGGGCGCGTGGAATCTCCCCTGGATCCCGCACCCGTCGGCATGCTCGAGACCATGATTCTCCTGAAACCACGCAGCGAATGGCCTACGATCGATGACCCCGAATTCGCCGGCATGCGCCGTAATCGAACGATGGAAGAAATCTGGGAAGATGTCAGGAAGGCGGGCAGTTTTCCGGGCGTTCTTCCCTCCGTGGAACTGCAGCCCATCCGGACGCGCGTCGAAATGCTCAGCACGGGCCTCAGCGCCAAGATCGGCCTTAAGATCTACGGCGACAGTGTGGAGCGTTGCGAGGTGCTCGCCGTCCGTATCGAGCAGCTTCTCCGAAATCGGCTCGCCCATGCGCGGGCCATCAACGCCGTGCGCACGAGTGGCAAGCCCTACCTTGAATTCCGCATTGACCGGGAGGCCATTGCCCGCTACGGCGTGAATATCGCCGACGTTCAACAGGTCATTGAAGTCGCTATTGGCGGGCGCAATCTGACGACAACATACGAAGGCCTCGACCGCTATCCGGTCCGCATCCGCTACCAACGCGAGCTGCGCGACGAAGTGCCCGACCTGGAGCGTATTCTCGTGCCTACACCTTCAGGGGCGCAGATCCCGATCACGCTTGTGGCTGACGTCCATCGCGTAACCGGGCCCATGAGTGTTCGTCGCGAAGGAACCAAGTACGTCAGTTACGTGACGATGAGCAATCAGGGAATCGATGAAACGACCTTGGTACAGAACGGACAACGAATTATCGACGACGCAGTCGTCAGCGGTGAGTTGCAGCTGCCCGAGGGCTACTACATGCGCTGGGCGGGGAGTTACGAGCGGAATATCCGGGCCAAGAGCCGCCTCGCCGTTCTCGTTCCTCTGGTGCTACTCATCAACTTCCTCCTCATCCATCTCCAATTCAAGCGGTGGCCATTGACACTGGTGATTTTCCTGGCGATTCCCGTTGCGTTTTCCGGTGGATTTATCCTGCTTGAGTACTGGCCGCAGCTTCAGAACGGGCTCTATGTCCTCGGCATGATGGATCGACCATTTCCCGGCGATAACATGTACCTCACGGTCGCCGTCTGGGTCGGATTCATCGCTCTCTTCGGTATCGCCGTTGACGATGGCATCGTCATCGGCACCTACCTGGATCAGGTGTTCGGAAAATCGCCGATCAGGCGCTATGCGGAGATCGAAGAGCGGGTGATTTATGCCGGCCTGCGACGGATTCGTCCTTGCCTCATGACAACGTTCACGACGCTGGCCGCGCTCGTACCCGTGCTCCTTGCGACCGGCCGAGGCAGTGATGTCATGACACCGATGGCGCTTCCTGTCTTCGGCGGCATGGCTGTCGCATTGGTTACCATTCTGGTCGTCCCCACTTGCTACTGTGCAATCAAGCAATGGAAGTGGAGGCTCGGATTGCCCGACCCGGACTTCGTCCCACCGGAAGAACGAATGTCGTGAGCACACGCGAGAACAGCGTGTGCGAATCTGTCAGCCACAATTCTGCAGCGAATTGGGCCTGAGGCCGACGAAAGGCATCCTGCCCTACAATAAGCCTGCGGCTTTCCGTCGACCATTGAACAGGGGGATCCCAACCTGAGACCGGCCCGAGAGTGCTACTGTTACGGAAAAAGAGCGCCCCGGTGCCGATTCAGACGGCAGCCGGGGCGCCAGGGAGATCACGTGTTCATTTCCCGAATTACTGGCAGACTTTCTCTCGGGACATGTTGCTCTCACCACTGTCCGACTTGCAAGCGCCGGTATTTTCCGTCACCTTCATCTGGATTTGCTGGCAAACCTGGTCGGCAATGAAGGCGCCAAGGCCGTTGCTCTTCAAGTCTCCCGTAATCACGAGGTAGTCGGCGAAGTGCGTATCGCACTCCGCGTCGTTCGTACAGTTGGATACCGTCTGGAGGCTCGGATTCAGAAACTGCACAATCCCGCCGAAATCGAGCGCTTCCGCCTGGAAGGGAGGCGTGTTTTCGCAGAAGCTCCGTTCAATACCTCGGCGTGCGTCGTTCATCAGAGTTTCCGTATTCAGGAAATCCAAGTCCGGGATCTGGAACGAACCACCGCACTGTTCACCCTGGTCTTCAGCCACGGAGCCCGGCGGCGGCTCGCTGATCCCGATGAGGTCAAAGCTCAACTGGGGGCGCATCTTGCCGTCGACCTCAACATTGCTCACACCGATGGAGAATTTGATGTCTAGGTCAAGGCAAGTTGACCAGAGCAGGCAGTCAGTATTGAAGGGAATCGAGTCGAGTGAACAATCGGGCACAGTGCTCAGATCGAGCTTGTCCAGATCTCCCTGGTCGCATCGATTCTCAGGGTCGCAGGCCGCATTGGGATCGCACGTGCCTTCGCCAAAACTGAAACCACCGACGTTTTCGTTGCTATCCCGGTTGGCGATGAGCGCCGCGCGCATCTCGCCGGTCCGGAAGATGATTTCCACGTTCGGCGTGTTTGGATCGTCATCCAGGTAGAATGCCGGAGGATTCTCCGCCCGGGCGTGGAGAACGATGTCCGTGTCGCGGTTGATCTTGCGATCCCGAGCCCGGCGGGCGGCGGTGATGCACGTCGTCCGGGCGAGCGTCAACGGATCGAACTGATCGAGACAGACCTGGCACCGATCAAACGCGTCGAAATCGGCCGCGTCCCGGCAGTCGCTCAGGCCGACGCACCGGGCCCGAAGGACGTCGTTGGCGATCGTCTCGCACGCTGGCAGGTAGTCGCTGAGCTTCAGCACACGCGTGAACTGCGCTCGAAGCTTCCCGGACTGAACGAGTGCTGCGAGGAACTGATTCCAGAAGTCGTCGGCAATGGCCATGGAAATGCTTCGCAGGTTGTTCGTCGGCGGCACGTTGGGCACGACCAACGGCGCGTTGGTGCTCAGGGTTCCGGTGATTGTTCCTGTTTGTCCGTCCACCAGGATTGGTTCAATCATGGCCGCTATGGAGATGGCGATACCGCTGGGCGTAATTTCTGCGTCATCCACCGTGTGCTCGAGCGCAAAGCCGAATTTCTCGCTGAGGTCTTCCCGCCCCAGAGCGAGATCGTCCGACTGGTTATTCATGCCGTCCTTGCCGGCAATCTCCTTGACAAAGGGGCATAGATCAATGCCCTGCTGTTGGATCACGAAACCTAGAATACGCGCGAAGCTGTTGGTCAGAATGTTGAGAACCGGCCGAAGCGGAAAGATGACATCCAGCAGAGTTCCAACGCTGAACAGCCCGCAACCGGTCTTTATGGCCGTGCCGATGTTTCCGCTGATGCCGATGTTGGCGTCGTCTCCGGGAATAAACCGTACCGTGAACGTTCCATCCTGCATGAGGATGTTCTCTTCACTGATATCGATTTCGATGGTGATGTCCGGAATCGATATCACGCCGTCATAGTCAACCTTCGTGCGGGAGACGCAGAAGAACCCGCAACTCGGGCTGCAGCATTTTCCATCGGCCCGCGAACTGAGGCGGAACTCGGGAATTCGCGTGCTGATGGTCACAAAGCCATCGTGCGGAACGACTTGGACATCAAAGGTTTCGGCGAATTGCTCCGGCGTTTGAGCAAGCTCTGGTGTCGTGCAGATTGTCACATTCGGATCACACGTCCACCACGGCATAGGCAGCTTCGTGCTGCAACAGAACTCGCGCGGCTGGAGCAGGCAGTTTGCAAGATTGAGACTGAATTCCCGCATCGTCTCATCAAAGAACTCCCGAAGCGCGCGATTGCCGTTGTCCAGCGTGACCGTATCGTCCAGCACCATCGTGAAGGCTCTGGGAATCTGTACGCCGTTGGCGAGCGGTGAGCGGCCCGCTACCGGTCCGCCCCCGGGGCGGAGTCCGCGGCCGGCGCTGATCACCGGTGTCGGAATCGCCGGTCCGACCACGAAAGGAACCAGATCGTGCGTGGTGTTGCCCATGATGTCGGCGGCTTGTGCGATGAGAATGTTTGGACCGGGATCAAATGATCCTCGCGTGCTTTGCGCTCCGGACAAGACCGCGGCCACGTCTGTTACGGGTACGTCCTCGTCAATCGGGATCGTCACTGTCTTGCTGTTTCCAGCACATTCCCCGACTCCCTGCTGAATTGTGGGTGGAGCCAGTGCGGCAACTTGGCCGTTGATGAGGACCTCGGCGATCTCCTCGCCAGCACAGACTTCGCCCGTGACGCGAATCTGGTCGGGTCGCAGTCCGCCGTTATCGATGATCTGCCCCTCCGTGGGACTGTTGATGGTGATCTCAAAGACGGACCATTCGCCGAGGTCCTTCCCGTCGTCATAGTGACACTCTGGGGTAAGTCGACCCGGGCGCGTGGGGATAAGGTCCTCAGAAGGTTCGCCGTCCACTTGGATGGCGTGTCCGCCGCAACCGGCGCCGACGATAGTCATCGTAAGTCGATTGGCCCCCTTGCTTTCGACCGACGACTCTGAGGACGGGATGGGAGTGTTAACGATCAGATCCTTGACGGTCATCATCTTACCGTTGACGTTGACCGGGCCGCTGAAAGGGCCGCCGGGTAGTTGCGTTGCAGGATCAGCCACAAGCTGTGGAATGATATCCACGCAGTCTACCAATACCTTGAGCGAGCGAGGGTTAATTCGCGGCATGGCCACGTCCACAACAGCTTCATCCCCCGCCGACGAGCTTACCACGGATCCGTCAGGCTGGATCACCTCGAGATAGGCGACATTGGAACAATACGCCTTTGCCGTTCGGGCTTCATCCCGGCACGTGACTTCCAGCAACGGAACTGGCGCGAAAACCTCATGCCACCGGCCCCGCGCGCGGTTGGAGCGCGATACGATCTTTAGATCTTCAGGATCGATACGACTGACAAGGTGAGCCCGCTCGTCCATCGCCACGTCGAGAACGCCAAGGATGTTCCCGTCGGGATCAAGGCCTTTCAGCACGGCCGAGCAAGTGACGTCGCCGACGCTGCCCGCTGTTTCCCACTCGATGACATGCCATCCGCCACAGTCCGCACCGGGCTCGCCCCGGCCGCGCTCGTTGACAGACTTACGACGATCAGGTGGGCCGTCATAGATCAGCGAACATTCGACAGTCAACTCCGATGCCTGGCATTCAGTTTCCGCATCGTCAATCAGTCCGTCGCAGTCGTTATCGATTCCGTCGGAGCAGCTGTTCCCGGCCGTGCGCCGCTCGGGAGAAGAGGCTGAAGGCATCGCGTTGCAGACGACGGCAGTTCCTTGAGGATTGCAGACAAACATGCCGTCACCGCGGCATGCACCCTGTCCAATGGAGCATGGCTGGCCAAGCTGGGCGAAGCCTTCATCCACGTTGCCGTCGCAATCGTTGTCCATCCCGTCACAGATTTCCGGCCTAATGCAGTTACTGTCATCGCAGTCGACAAATCCGTCGCAGTCGTTGTCGATACCGTCCCCGCAGGAGGCCTCCGGCTTTTCGGACGGGGGGAGTGGATTCAGGTTGCACTCGACGCCGCCTGAGGAGCTGCAAACATAAACGCCGGTATTTTCGCACGGCGTTCCCTGCGGCCCTACCGTACACGGCTGCCCGAGCTGCGGGAATGCCTCATCGATCATCCCATCATTGTTGTTGTCAAACCCATCGCATCGTTCCGCTGTCTGGCATTCAAGGTCTTCGTGGTCGACCAACCCGTCACAGTCGTTATCCAATTCATCAAAGCAACGTGGATCAGTTGCGGGATCGGAACCGCCCCCCTCCACCGCAACCTCCGGAGTGCCCGCCGTTGCATTACACACTACGGAGCCGTCTTGGCAAACGACGGTGCCGAGCCGTCGGCATACGCCCAGGCCAATAATGCAAGGTTCGCCGATGGCGACCGGGATGGGTTGGCAGGTGCCGCCGGTCATGCAGGTGCTTCCGACAGCCTGGGAGCCGGGTTCGTCAGGATCGCCCTCGTCGCAGGGACCCGTTACAACACCGTTGTCGACGCACGCTTGAATGACCTGATTGAAGTTCGCCGGTCCAGGAATGCAGTTGCAGCCGGGAGGAAGCTGGTTGGGGAATCGAAGGTCGCACGGCTGCCCGGTCCCCTCGCACTCACCTCGTGTCTCAAAGCCAAAAACCGGCACGGTTTCGTCCGGAATCAGCACGACATCACTGTCCGCGCCGTCTGCGGCCCCGTCACAATCATTGTCCAGCCCGTCGCCGCAAATTTCCGCCGCGCCGGGGTTCACCGTCGGCCTGGTGTCGTCACAGTCCGCCGCGGTTCCTGCACAATCATCGCAATTCTGCGTGCATCCGCCGGCTGCGTAGCCGTCCCCATCGCCATCGTTTGGGCATTGGGCCCGAGCCGACGCCGCGCCCGCGCCAACGAGCAGAAGGAGTGCCATCTGATAGGCAACATACGACAACATTACGCCCGGCATGTTCTTGCGTTTTCCAAACCCGCACATGTAGTTTCCCCGTCCGTTTGGCCCGGAGCCCGAGCCCTGATGCCGCCCAATTTCGGTGGACGGCAATCCGAAGTGCATTCATACTCTGGTAAAATGCCCGAGCCACGAATATACCGCTTCAGGTCATCGTGCTGCAATAGAATTGTCCGGATTCGCGTAGCACTGTCTTGCGACGGGCAGAAGGACGGTTGTGTGACGCCCCCCGTAACCCGCCGACAAACGATTGAGTTCCGGTAATTATCCCTCGGACCCCCGCCTTCGGTTACAAGGCGCAGGCAAGCACAGGTTCACCTTGAACCGCTGAGCTATTCGCGCGTACGTGTTCGGTTTCGGCCGGGGAAAGCGAGACTTGATTTGCCTCCCAGGATTGGAGTAGCATCTGTTGCGAATCGGGCCAATCCGCAATCCCGGCTGCGGGCGTCGTCGTTAGCGGCGGCGGCCGGACGGTCAGCCCCGACACCTTGGGGTCTTTACCTGAAATCGCGATCGTATTTCGGTTGCGCCCAACGTACGCGTGCGTAACCCGTAAGAGCGTCCGGCTCGTGCGGATCGAGGAGCTTGGGATGATAGGTTCGTGGATCCGAAGTCCGCTAGCCATCTTGGTCTGCTTGTGCGTTTCAATCGGGGCGCGTGGCCAGTGTGTTCAATGGGTGAATCAGAATATCGACCCGCCACCCAAGCCCCTCGGCGTACCCACGGGTTACACCTGGTCGCCGACTTTACTTACGCTCGTCTACGATAGTCGTCGGCACGTCACCGTCGCATTGGGGGGAACCGTTTCTCCCCAGAACACCGGAAAACTCCCGGTCTTTCAGTATGACGGTACCCAATGGGCTGAGGATTATGTTCTTGGCATGCCACCCTGGCGGGACGTCGGCGGCGCCGCGTTTGATATGCTCCGGGAGAAGCTGGTCATCTACGGTGGCTGGATCAGCAACACGCAACATCCCATCGATGAGCTCTGGGAGTACGATGGCACCAATTGGCAGCAGCGGGAACACGTCGAACCTTGGCCGCCTTCGACAATTGACGCCCCGATGGCCTTCGATCCCTATCGCGGCCGGCTGATCATGCTGGCTGTTTCCCACGCCTTCGACGGTACGTGGGAGACGTGGGAATGGGACGGAGACGTCTGGGATCGGGGCCCTGACTTGGGTCCGGTATCTCCGGAGAGTATGGTTTTCGACACTTGGCGCAACAAGGCCTTCTTGTATGCCGGTCAATACAACGGATATTTGGAGCAAACATGGGAGTACACGCCGGGTGCTACTGCCGCCCAGGGCGTCTGGCAGCAGATCCCGATCACCGGCGATCCCTACACGACCCGAATCTCCGCAGCGCTGGCGTACGACCCTCACCGTGGACGCATCATCCGACACGGCGGGAGAGATTCGACCAACATTTACGGCTACAACCCGGCAACCTATGTCTGGGACGTCGCTGCCTCGCGCTGGATATACGTGGATACAATGGGTTATGAGGACCGCCGGATGGCGGCAAGCATGTGCTTCGACACGTACCGCGATCGTGCTGTGCTCTACGGCGGGATCAATTCTTACATCGACAATGATGGAGTCGGCCGGTCTACCAATTTCACGGATACGTGGGAGTGGCTTCAGGAGTCACCCGCCCTCGCGGATCCGACGGCGCCGAACGATGTGACCAGTTGCCCCGGGAGCAGCGCAACCTTTGCCGTGACCGCCATCGGTGGGCCCTACGATTACCAATGGTTCAGAGAATCGAGCCCCATTCCCGGCGCATCCGGCACGATCCTCTTTCTGCCAAACGTCGGATACGGGGACGCTGGATCATATAATTTACGAGCAAGCAATCCGTGCGGCGCCATGTTCAGCCGCAACGCGTATCTCAGCGTCCCGGTGCCCGTCTCCTGGGATCGGAGCGTACAGTGGCCAGCCTGGACCTGCCCCGACGTCAGCGTCTTCATCCAGCCCAGCACTCCGGCGGGAACGGACGTTGTACTGGAGCTGCAGCGGTTCGACGGCGAGTTCTGGCAGGCGGTCCCGGGGCAACGCACGGGCGCGGGCGGCAATTTCTATCTTGCGAATCTCCAGAAGTCCGACACCGGGGACTATCGCGTCGTCGCAAGCAACCATTGCGGGACAATCGTCTCCGATCCGCACCATATTCAAGTCGGCGTTACTTTTGATGGCCAACCTGCAAGCCAGTCGCTCGCGCCCTGCGATACGGCCGTATTCTCGGCCCCCGCTCAGGGTTTCGCTTACGTGGACTACCAATGGCAGCGGAACGGGAACGACCTTGTAACCGACGGCCGGATCACCGGCGCGACCTCCTCAAATCTGACCATCGCGGGTGCACACTTTGAGGATGAGGGAGTCTATCGTTGCCGCGTCACGGATGGCTGCGAGTCGGTCTATTCCAATCCCGCCTTGCTAACCTTGCCCACGCCGGGGTGGGTCCATCGGACCAGTTCCGGACCGGTGCGTCGCCTGGCCTACACCACCGACATGGCCTACAACCTGCATCGCGGAGTAAGCGTGCTGTACGGTGGCTTCGGGCCGGGGGACTACCTCGACGACACTTGGGAATGGGATGGAGTGGAATGGACACAACGCTTTCCGGCGCATAACCCAGGTAAACGTGGCCAACATGAAATGGTATTCGACACGACTCGAAACACGGTCTTGCTCTTCGGTGGCTGGTCGGCTACGGCCGGGCTCAACGCCGACGTTTGGGAATATGACGGTATAGACTGGACGCTGCTGACGACCTCTCCCAATGGACCGACCATCGATTACGGCAAGCAGGGTGACGTTGCGTACGATTCAGCGCGTGGCAAGATGATTCTCCTGGCCGAATACGTCTACGGCCCGACGCCGACGAACCGCACCTGGGAGTTTGACTCGCGGGCTGCAACCTGGCAGGAGACTTATACCGGTAACGGGCCAACGCCCTACGACACACCGATCGTATTCGACCCTGTGCGCGGCTATACGCTTGCTCAAGAATACGGTCTCGTGGGTTCGTGGCAGGGCTCATACGCCTATGCGAACAATATTTGGTCTGCATTCAGCGGGGCGGCCGTGCTCCAGCGGTACTGGCCCGTGATGGCTTACGACACCGTACGATCGCGGCCCACGGCCTACGGATGCTGCCGCAATATTGGCTCTCCCAGTGCCTACCACACCGATACCTACGCCTTCAGCGGAGATCAGTGGCAGCAGATCCTTCCCGAATTCCATCCCAATCTCTTCGATGCCGAAGTCCCCGCCGCCATGGTGTTCGATACCCGCCGCCGTGCAATGGTCATGGTCGGCAATACCTACAACAATTCCACCGGGCAGAATCCGCTTGACACGTGGGAGTACCGCTACCTGGATGAGGTCGTATTCGATCGCCAGCCCGCCGATGTGACCGCGACCTCCGGACAGGAGGTTAGCCTCGAAGTCTTTGCAGCGGGAGCGTCCAATCTGGCATACCAATGGCAGAAGAACGGTATGCTGCTGGCCGATGGCCCGGGTCCCGACGGCTCGATCATCTCCGGTACCACGACGGCTTCCTTGTCGATCTTCTCGACCCAGCCAATGAACTCCGGCGAGTACGCCGTTCAAGTGACGAACCGATGTGGATCAAAGATCAGCGCGTCAGCCCAATTGCAAATATTCCTCAACGGAGACTGCGACGGAAACGGCAATGTGGACCTTGTCGACTTCGAGGAGATGCTTGCCTGCCTCGGTGCCCCGAACGCTCCTGTTCATGTCGGCTGTGCGTGCTTTGATCTGAACGAGGACGGTGCCGCGGACCTACGTGACTTTGCCGCGCTTCAGTTGAATTTCTTGAGGGGATGATCTGAACCTCGCGCGTCAGACGGCATCCCCATGCAAATTCTCCGAGGATCACCCGCGTGTACTGTGTATCGTCCCGTGCGTAAGATTCGATTGGTGGCCAGTCGAACGGACGCGAAGGCTCGCTTGGGGGTTTCTCCTATCCCCGGTTCACGACACCTTCCAGAAAGCGCACGAAAGCGGCGGAGATGATCGCTCGATCGTATCGCGTTTCGGCCAGACGGCGCGACGCTTTCCCCATGCGATGCGCTTCAGTGGGATCGTCCATTAGTCGCGCGATCGTGCGAAAACAGTCTTCAGCGTCACCGGCCCGATAGTTGAGCCCGCAGCCTTCGCGCTCCACAAGTTCGGCGCATTCTCCGGGGATCGTGTTGAGAATCGCCGCGCCGGCAGCCATGTAATAAAAAATCTTGTTTGGGAAATAGATCAGGGCATGCGGAAACGAAGCATTGAATCCGGCATCAGCTTGCGAGAGCAGGCACACCCACTCTTCGAACTCCAGAAACCCGGTCAGCGTAACATTTGACAGATTGTTTTCGTGAACGATTCGCTCCGCCTCCGTCGACAGCTCTCCCCGACCCGAGAGGAAGAAACGAGCACGCGTGCCGAACTTCTCCTGGCATTGGATAGCAGCCCTGACAATCGTGAGGAAATCATATGCATGACTGAGGCTGCCGGAATAGAGGAACCAGATTTCATCTTTCCCTTTTTGCCACTTGCCGCCGTATTTTTTCCTACCTGCTGCGACAGTCGCGTCTACTTCATCGAGCGTTACGCCGAGCGGGAAGACGCCCCGGTGTTCTTTGAGGCCGCCGACCGTGATCCCGCGTCGAACATAGCCTTCCGCCACGCCGACAATTCCCTTGGCAAGGCGATACGCGTGGCGCTCCATCGAATATTGGCGCGACAGCAAGAGACCGCCAAGCCACCGCAGTGGCTTCGGGAACAGTCTTCTGAAATTGTCGGGCCACTGATCCTGAATATCGATTACCGTCGAGATTCCCATGTCCTTGCCAATCTTCGCCGCCTCGGCCGCGGACCCGAGCGGTGGAGAACTTGCCAGAATAATGTCAGGCTTGGGTTCCATCACAGCGGTGCGCGCAAATTCCCGCGCATACGCCGCATGGCTCTTGAGGCGAGCAAGCGATATGTTCTTGGAGTAGCGGGGCGTCGGTACAAGGCGTATATCCATACCACGGGCATTCGCAGCTGACCGAATCGCTGCGGCGTCTACGTTCCGCTTAAAGCGATGCGAGAAGTCGCTTGACCACCACGTGACTTCATGGCCCGCATCTCGCAGGGCGTATGCCAAATGGCCGTACCGCCCGAGTTGCTCTTTCTCGCCAGGTAACGGGTCAAACGGGTTGATGAGCCATACCTTCATCGCGTATTCCGATCGCGGTAAAGTTGTTGCAATCGCCTCGCGAGCGTACCGATAAATTTCTCGAGTGTGTGTTCCCGAGCGACGGCTTGACCCGCCCGCCCGCACCGCGCTCGCAGGGCTTCGTCGCTGATGTATCGACTGATCGCATCGGCGATCGCCGTCGCGTCAGCGCAGGGAACAAGCAAGCCTGTTTCTCCCGTTCGAATCAGGTCGGGCACGCTGCCCACGCCGGTGGAGATCACCGGCAGACCCCGGGCCAGGGCTTCCAACACAACACGCGGGCTGCCCTCCGATAAGGACGGAAAAACGAAAAGGTCGGCTTCATCATATTCGGCGTATAAGGAGCCACCCATTGGGATATAGCCACGGAAATTTACCCGATCTGCGATTTGGAGTGTCGATGCGCGGTCGCGCAGCCACCGTTCCTCCGGACCTGCACCCACCAATCGAAGTTCGACAAACTTGCCGCGCCCATAGAGAATTTTCACTGCGTCCAATAGGTGTCCCAGCCCCTTCATGTGCTTCAGGTATCCAACGTACAGCAGTCGCGGAGGCTGGTGGAGCTGGTAGTCCGTACGCTCGACAATCTGTTCTTGGCTGAAAGTGCTCGAGACGATCGGTTCCATGCGATCCGTGATCTTGCTCAGCCTCTTGCACACCGCCCGCCCGTTGATCACTGACCAGGTGCGTCGCATTACGCGCGTCTGAATGGCGAAGTCAAATCGGTACGCCATTCGCGCGAATCGTCCGTAGAGCCCACGATACCGCTCGCCGACGCGGAGCACCTCCCACGGGTCAGACGTGAAGTGGTACATGAACGGCGTTCGTCGTCGCCGACCGAGAAAATAGAGCAGATACCCGTATGGAGCCGTGTTGCGGCAGTTGATCGCATCGACGCGTCCAATTTCGCGCCGGAATATTCCGTAGAGCTTCGGGAGATGCCACGTAGCTTGGATGTGCGTGCGGAAGTCCGGAAGGTCGACGATACGGACATTGGGGGCGTGTATCAAACAGCCGCGGTAATCGGTCTCGCTCGTTGCAACCGGGGCGAAGATGGTCAGTTCTTCGAAGTGCCGCGAAAATTCCTCAAGGTATCGCGCGTAAGGGCCGTACGTCTCGTAGCCGTTCTGCCCCTTGAACAGCGGTCCGTGATAAATGCCGAGCCTCATATCGCTCCGCGCTGAATCTACATTCTCGCAGATTCATCCAGTTTTGATTTCTACACGAAACAGGATGATGCGAAACCCTCGCGCCTGTTCGTATGCCGTGTGTCTTGCGTCGTCGCGGCGCTGGCAGATCATAACGCCACGGCGGGCGTCCGTCAGCCGACGCTACGGCGTAGCCGGTGTCAGTGTCGATAACGTGTGTGCCACCTGCCGGGCATCCGACTCGTATCCCGTATAGAGGAAGAGCCCATTGACGTTGGTCGGCGCGCCGTCGGACGCACTCCAAAGATATCGCCGGTCCAGGACATTCCGGATCAGAAAGTAGGGGTACAGGCCGTTGTCCGGACGTTCCGTGGACAAGTGGACGAAAGCGGCGAAGATCTCGTACTCATAGGTTATCCGGCAGTTCTTGTGTGGAGCGTCGTAGTACGTGCTCGAGGCAATTCGCGTCCTCCCAAGCAGGCCATAAAGGTTGTTGGGATGATAAGCGGCGCCATGCGAACCGGACGGTATGACAAAATCAACGTGGGCTCCCGCTGCCGCGAGCGTGATGGCTTGGCTCATCCGCTCGTAATCTGCCGGTGGAATCGGGTTGGAAAGATAGTCATCCAGCGGGACATTGCTGTAGGCCTCACAATCCAGCGCGGTGTAGTCGGCACCCAACGCCGTCGCCTCCCCTTGCACCTGCTCGATGGCGGCAATATAGAACTCCGGATCGAAGACCTCGTCCATGCCCTGAAATTCGTGGAAGTTATGCCACAACTGCCTCGACCAGATCACTTGGGCACCATATTCCCGGCATATCCGAATTGCGTTGAGCACTTCGGGATCATCGAATGCTTGCTCGACGAAATCGCCGCCGAAAAGAAACACGTGCGTAATCTGTCCCGAGGATAGCGCGTCTTCGAGAATGTTCGGGTCGTACTGGCGATCAAACGACCAGATCACCGGAGCCGGCGGTCCCGGCGGATTGCCGCTTGGCGGGTTGATGTAATTGGACTGACTTCGGTATCGGACACCATTGACCGAATAGAAGACACTGTACCAAACCGTTCGGCCGGCAGGAATCTCGATCGTCGCGCTGTAGAGTCCTTGGTTGTTCGGGCCGTCGGCGGGGATTTCCGTGTCACGGCACTCACAGCAATCGAGCAGGAGCGTGACTTCGCTCGGCTGTACACCCTGCCAGAACATCCAGGTTACCTCCGCCTCTCCCGCCGGCTGCGCACCACGCGGCTGCTCGACAAACATCACGCCTCGGCCCGACTCGGCCGGACTCACTGCGACGCTTACCGTATCGTCATCAAACTGCTCTCCCTGCGTTGCCGTTACACGGAATACGTAAACAAGCCGACTGCCGGCCGGAGGCGGAACGAATGAAATCGAGTTGCGGTCGGCTCCGTCAAGCAGAATGGAAGGGCCGGACGTCTGCCGCCATGCGTAGTGAATCGGTGCGGACGACTCTGTGGCAACTTGTGCCGTTATCCGTACGGTGGTACCCGGCGTCACCGTACGATCCGGTCCGGCATCAACGATGATCGGTCGAACGACTTCGGCGGGATCGACCGGGTCGGCTGGATCGGCCGGGTTGTCGCTCTTCGGAAACACCGTGATGGAGACCACGTCATCCGCAACCTCGTTATTCTGCACGGCTGTGATTCGGAATCCATACGCATGCTGTACGTCTGCAAATGGCGCCGCGAAAGAGAGACTAGAGGTCGTCGGGGAGCTGAGGGTAACCTCCGGACCGTAAGTCTGTTGCCAGCGGTACCGGATCGGTGCAGTGTCCTCGGTTGTAACCGTGGCACTGAGTCGTACCGTGTCTCCCGCGGTCACGAACTGGTCAGGTCCTGCGCTTACCGCAATAGTCGACGGAGCTTCGGCCTCCGGTGTCGTGATTGGTTCGGAATCGCCGGAGAGTTCCAGCCGTTGTCGAATCTCGACCGTGTCGTAATCCGGAGCCCTAAGAGTGAGCGCGACGCTGTAGTTGCCCGGCCAGGAATACGCGTGCGCAGCGCTACATCCCTCTGCCGAGCGTCCGTCGCCGAAATCCCATCGGCATTCAAGGCCGATGGGAAGCGTTGTCGGCTCAGGTATCGGGGCGAATTCGATCGCCAGGCGATCGCAGCAGAACGCCCGGGACGCTTGGAACGTCAATTCCACCGGCCATTCGTTGATGATACCTGCAGGTTCGATAACTTGTTCTTCATTCTGCGGCGGATTCAACGAATCCGGAGGACGATTCAAGTCAGGCAGCGTTGTCGGGACACTACATCCAGCGCAGAGCAGGGCGGCAAGAACAGGTCGCCGCAATCGTGATGGCCACGAAGTGTATTTCCGAACCCGTTGCGATAACAGGCCCATTCTGTCCCCTCCGAGCGGAGGCACCTTGTCGGCGCATGGACGTCGCCGGGCCGAATGCTCAGCCCGCACAAACGCCCCAACTTTCCCTTGTTGATTCTAAAATACGGGTCAGCTCGAGCGTGCCGCGCAAGTCCGATCATGTGGTGCCTACGCTTGATCTCGCGTACCATGAGCATTGCCAGATACGAACTGGCGGCCATCGCCGCGACATCAGAAGAAATCCAAACAGCCCAGTCGGTCTGCATGCGACTTCTCGGCGTGGCCGGCGCAACAGAGAAGGGCTTCGCATGCTGGAACTGGTGGGCGCTTCAAAACGATTCGGTACCACGCGGGCGTTGGAACGTACCGATCTCCTGGCCGAGGACGGACGCACGACGGTTCTCATCGGCCCCAGCGGGTGCGGCAAGTCCACAATTCTCCGCCTGATCAACGGGCTCATCGAGCCTGACACGGGGCAAGTCCGCGTCAACGGAGCACCATTGACCCATCAGAACGTCCTTGAGATGCGGCGCCGAATGGGGTACGTGATCCAGGACGGCGGATTGTTTCCGCACCTTACCGCGCGGAAGAACATTTCGCTGATGGCGCGTTACCTTCGGTGGAATCAGAAACAAATCGCGGAACGCATGGCGGATTTGGTTGCATTGACGCATTTTCCGGCGAGTGCCCTGAGTCGTTATCCGGCCGAGCTATCCGGTGGCCAGCGACAAAGAGTGAGCCTGATGCGGGCGTTGATGCTCGACCCCGATTTTTTGTTGCTGGACGAACCGCTGGGGGCGCTCGATCCCATGATTCGCGCCGAGCTTCAGCGAGAATTGCGGGACATCTTTCGAGCCCTGCGCCGCACGGTTGTTCTCGTTACGCATGACATGGGTGAGGCGGGCTTCTTCGGCGATAAGATCGTGCTGATGCGGGAGGGACGGATCGTGCAGCAGGGCGTGTTCGAAGATCTCGTCAACTGTCCCGAAGATGACTTCGTCGAGGCGTTCATCAACGCTCAGCGAAGCCCGCTTTCCAACATGGGAAAGGCAGCTTCATGAAGCAAGTCCGGCCCGCGTTCCCGCCGTTTCTTTTCGCCACCTTTGCCGGAATATTGGCCGCCATCCCGGTCCGTGCGCAGAATTCTCGCGACGAAGCAGTCTCGCCCGCGCCGACTATCCGCATCGGTTCGAAGACGTTTACGGAGTCCGTCATCCTCGGCGACATTGCCGCGCTGCTTGTTCGCAACGGCGGTGCGGACGTGTTGCATCGCAAGGCTCTCGGCGGAACACGCATTCTCTGGGAGGCTTTGCGACTCGGGGAGATCGATATTTACCCCGACTACACGGGCACAATTCGTCAGGAAACGCTGTCGCGACTCGAGCTTGACAATGACGCGCAACTGGTTTCCGCACTGGACGATTACGGCATCGGCATCACGCGCCCGATCGGATTTAACAACACGTACGAAATCGGTACGCGACGGGATATCGCTGAGAGCCTGGGTCTTCGTAACATCAGCGATCTGGCGGGATACCCCGATCTCCGTTTCGGATTCAGCAACGAATTCATGGATCGTGCGGACGGGTGGCCGAGCCTCCGCGATCACTACGGGCTCCCTCAGCGGGATGTTCGTGGCATGAACCACGATCTGGCCTACTCCGCCTTGGCGGAGGGCTCCATTGACGTTATCGACGTGTATTCCACCGACGCCCGTATTCGGCAGTTCGATGTCGTGCTACTGGGGGACAACCTCGCCCATTTTCCCGTTTATGATGCCGTGTATCTCTACCGCAAGGACCTTGAACTCCGCGCGCCGGAAGTGATCGCCTCACTTCGGCGGATCGAAGGCCGGATTGATGCGAGCACCATGCGGCGGCTCAACGCCCGTGTGACCATTGATGGGGAGCCGGACCGCAAGGTTGCCGCCGAGTTTCTGGCTGATTCCTTGGGGCTGGAGATGTCTGTTCGCGTGCAGACGCCGTGGCAGCGCATCGCGCAACGCACGAAGGAGCACCTTACATTGGTCCTTGTTTCCCTCGCAGCCGCGATCGTCGTCGGGATTCCCCTCGGCATTCTGGCGGCGCGCCGGCCACGGGGCGGTCAGGTCATCCTCGGAACCGTCGGGATCATCCAGACAATTCCGTCGCTCGCGCTGCTCGTGCTCCTGATCAAGCCATTGGGACGCGTCGGATCACCGCCGGCGATTGTGGCCTTGTTTCTGTACAGCCTGCTCCCGCTCGTGCGCAATGTCTACGCTGGGCTCCAGGACGTATCGCCATCGCTGCGCGAATCCGCCGATGCCTTGGGCTTGACCAGGAGGGCGCGACTTCTGCGCATTGAACTGCCGATAGCGGCGCGCACCATTCTGGCGGGTGTCAAGACGGCGGCCGTGATCAATATCGGCTTTGCGACGCTCGGTGCGCTGATCGGTGCCGGCGGTTACGGCCAACCAATCCTCACGGGTATCCGCTTGAATAACTACGCGCTCATTCTCGAGGGCGCTTTGCCTGCGGCCGTGCTCGCGCTCGTGGCGCAGGGGTTATTTGAGATTGCCGAGCGCGCATTTGTTTCGAAGGGATTACGACTTCGTACCGCCAACTAATGGGCGTTTTCGACTTGTAATGATCGTTTGCACGCCGCTCCTTTGCGCGGTATCATCCGTTATCATTGTTGATGCGGGCCAATCTCGGGGACAACCTATCTATAATTGCCTGGCGCGGTATCACGCGCTGTAATCATCAGTCCTAACGAAATCGCCCGTCGCCGACCGCTACGGCAGTCCCGGTCTCTGGGGGACACACGATGAAGAGCACATCGACGCTGGAATCTCCGGTAATTAGCCCGTCTGCCAGCAGGTTGGAGCCATCCGCATTGTTGCAGCGCTTCAAGAGCATTCGAGAAACGACCGAGCGGATCTGCGAACCCCTCGCCATCGAGGACTACGTTGTCCAAACCATGCCGGACGTGAGCCCCACCAAATGGCATCTCGGGCACACTAGCTGGTTCTTCGAAACACTTATCCTCAAAGTGCATGACGCGGCGTATCGACCCTTGGATGACACGTATGCATATATTTTCAATTCGTACTACAACAGCCTCGGCGAACAGTTTCCTCGCCCCTGTCGAGGCCACCTCAGCCGCCCGACGGTCCAGCAGGTCTACGCCTATCGCCATCATGTGAACGACGGAATGGAACGGCTCTTGGCCCGCGCCGAATCCTCGGAATTCGTTCAGATCGGAAACCTGGTGCAAATCGGGCTGCATCATGAGCAGCAGCACCAGGAGTTGATCCTGACCGACATCAAGAATGTGCTCTCCGTCAATCCCATGCGCCCCATCTATCGGACGCGAGTGAAGCCCTTACAGTCGCAAGTGCCTCCCATGGATTGGTTCACTTATCCGGAAGCGCAGCGGCAGATCGGGCACGAGGGTCCCGGTTTCGCATACGACAACGAAACGCCGCGACACCCGGTTGTCGTTGGCGCGTTCCGATTGGCCAGTCGCCTCGTTACCAACGGCGAGTATCTCGAGTTCATCAATGACGGCGGCTACGAGCGGCCGGAACTATGGCTTTCCGATGGCTGGTCGGCACGGAACGAGCAGCAGTGGCGCGGGCCGCTGTACTGGGAAAGTCGCGGTGACCGCTGGCTGCAATTCTCGCTCGGTGGTTGGAACGAGGTCAATCCCGCGGAGCCGGTCTGTCACGTCAGCTACTACGAAGCCGACGCTTACGCACGCTGGAAGGGCATGTGGCTGCCCACGGAAGCCGCTTGGGAGGTTGCGGCGCGCGACCTGCCGGTTGAGGGCAACCTTCTCGAAGAAGCCGCATTCCAACCGCAGCCGGCGGTACCAGCCGGTGCGCAACCAGCCCTGATGCAGATGTACGGGGATGTTTGGGAGTGGACATGCAGCCCTTACATGCGGTATCCGGGCTTTAGACCCGCCGAGGGAAGCTTGGGCGAATACAACGCCAAGTTCATGGCCAATCAGATGGTCTTGCGCGGCGGATCATGCGTCACGCCGAAGACGCATATTCGCGCAACGTACCGGAACTTCATGCCGCCTGGCGCGCGCTGGCAGTTCAGCGGAATCCGACTTTCCCGGGAGGTTCAATCATGACGGTATCAAAGGAGCGATCCGAGAAATCACTGAAGTCTTCAGCGGTACGCAATAGCCTGTTTCATGACGCAGTGGCCGGATTGCGCGCCCGACCGAAGGCGCTCCCGCCGAAGTACCTCTACGATGACCGCGGATCGCAACTGTTCGACGATATTTGCGAGTTGGACGAGTACTATCCCACACGCACGGAAATGGCGATCATGCAGGCGAGCATCGGGGAGATCGCTTCGGAACTCGGATCTCGTTGCGTGTTAATTGAGCCGGGAAGCGGAAGCAGCCTGAAAACCCGCCTGCTCCTGGAAGAGTTGGATGACATTAAGGCGTATGTGCCGATCGATATCGCGCGCGAACATCTGGAGCGGGCAGTAGAGCGCCTGCGCAGCCGGTATCCTGAATTAACGATCGTACCTGTCTGTGGAGATTTCACCCGCAGAATGGAATTGCCGCTGGATGGATTCGACGGAACCCGCCGTGTGGTCTACTTCCCAGGTTCCACGATCGGTAACCTGCACAAGCCCGAAGCTCGCGACATGCTCCGGAATTTCGCTGATATGAGCGGCCGGCGCGGAGCGGTGCTGATCGGAGTCGATCTCAAGAAGGACGTAGGAGTCCTGGAAAGGGCCTATAACGACGATCAGGGCGTTACGGCCGAGTTCAACCTCAACTTGCTGCACCGCATGAATCGCGAATTAGGTGCCGATTTCCGCATCGACCGGTTTCGGCACCGGGCCGTTTACAACGGTGACAAGGGACGCGTTGAAATGCACCTCATCAGCAAGGAGCCACATGAGGTTCAGCTCGACGGCACGGTGATCCGCTTCGATAAGGGCGAGTCCGTGTTGACGGAGTGTTCGTACAAGTACACGCCGGAGGAATTCGCCGGTCTCGCCCGCTCCGCCGGGCTGGAGGTTCGCAACGTCTGGCTCGATGACAACGCCCTTTTCAGCGTTCAATATCTCACCGCGGCATAACGTCAGAGCTCGTTTTTCGCCCGGATCGTTGCCGCCGGTGCGCTTGCGGGGCTGGCCTCGCACCTCGCCGAATCGACAGCTATGATAAGCCGATAGATCCTCAGGCGGCCGGCGTGTGCAGTGCGCGCCCGGTAGGGTCCGATAGTATGGGGATCAGCGCACTGCCCAGGCCCAGTGACCTTACGCGGCTCGAGATGCCCCTTTAAGATGGTCGCAATCCCGTGACGGCTGCCATATTGGTCATCACCGTCTTCGTCCTGCTCAGCGTGCTGGTGGTTCAGCCCAAGCTGGCCGCGCTGCTCTCGTGGCCCATCATTCTCGTCTACCCGCACTTGTATCTCTTCTACGAAAGCCCGCTCCCCTGGAACATGGGCTATGACGATTTGTTCATTTGCGGCGCCTTCCTGATCGTCCTTGTTCGTCGCAATCTGTTGCAGGGGGTCCCCCTTCGAATCGGGCTCAGTGTTTTGGGCGCGGGTACCTACGTTCTGATCTGGGCGGTCGCGCACTTCAGCGGCTGGTCGATGATGCCCGAACTTGAGCCCGTGGACGTCGTCAAGCCTATTCTCAAAGCCGTCATCTTCTTCCTGTTCACATTCGTGCTCGTGCACTGTATCGATGACGTGCGCGACCTGCGGCGCGCGCTCGTTGCTGTCATCGCGAGCTTCACCGCCGCGGCGATTACAGTGATTCTGCATGAAAAATTCCCCGATCAGATGGTGATTTTCACCGGCGGCAAGACGGAGCTCTACCAGTTGTGGTGGGGGCGAGCGCCGCGAGCGGTCGGTTCGCTCGTCAATCCCAATACTGGCGCAATCGTCCTCGGCATGACAATCGTCCTGTCCATGCGGCTCGCCACGGTTTCGCGCTCACTCGTGCGCAAGATAACGCTGCTCGTGTGCGTCGCCCTGATGCTCGCGGCCATGGTCCTCACGGAGTCAAGAACCGGTGCACTTGCAACTGGTGCGACGCTCGGAGTGATGTTTGTATTCAGCCGATCGCGCTGGTTGTCGGGCGGCGTGGTGTTGGGTCTGTTCGGCCTTATTGTCCTCGATCCGGGCCTCTTCCTGGCCTTCTGGGAGCGAATCAGCGAGACCTATAATCCGGCCGCGGGCGGCGAGTTGGGAGGGAGTCTGCAGGCGCGACTCGACACCTGGGCCGAATACTGGAAGTCGGCCACGCCGCAGGTTTGGGTCTTTGGTCAGGGCTTGATCGTTCCCACCACGCGGATTGGCTTCCATCCGCACAGCACATATGTCAGCGCTCTGTTCGTCCACGGCATCGCCGGACTGATCTGGTTCCTCGCGTTCTTCGGCGTCATCATTGTTCGGGCGGTTCGCGTGATTCGCGCTCGAGTGGAGCCACTTCAGAGCATCTGCACGGGAGTGCTGTGGGGTTTGATGGTCTGGTTCATCGGCGGGTTGACGCTCGACTTGCTCAGCACCTTCCATCCGCGGTACCTGTATTTCTTCTTCGCCGTCGTCGTGGAGCGTTCATATGCATTGCTGAAGGCGAGGCAACCCGTCACGGACAGCGTACCAGCACAGGTTTCCCGACGTTTCGGCCCACCTGCGGCCGGGAGGTTGCCGCGACCAGCAACTGCTTTCTTCGGCTCGACCAATCGACAGGCATGATTAATTCCATGAGCGACGTTCAATCATTATTTCAGGCTTCGCAGCGTGATGCGTACGACTTCTCTCACGGACCGGAACTGGTCACCTCGCGTCGAGGCGCCGCCGAATCACTGGGCCTGGATGCTTCGACGGCGTCACGTTGGGAGCGGATTCAAGCAGGCTTTCTCCAGCGCGCGAAGCGTAAAGAAAAGTACAACAGGGAGATGCTCGAGCGCATGCGGCAGCGCTACGGTGCCGTTATCGAGCGGCTGGGCGGGCTCACCGGAAACGTGCTCGACATCGGCGGCGGATGGGGGCTGTATCGACAGTGGTGGCGACCTGCGGACGGCGGGATGTTCATCGTTCACGATCCGGGCGTGGACCGCATACTGTCCGGCCCGCATGAGACGCACCTTTCATGCTTCGAGCGAGCCTTTACGCTGCCTATGACGTTCGTCGAGGGTGTGGGCGAGCACCTGCCTTATTGCGATGGTACGTTTGACGCATGCATCATCGCGGCGGCGCTGGACCACTGTGCGTCTCCGCCGGGCGTCATCTCGGAGGCTCATCGCTGCCTCAAATCGGGCGGCCGACTGCTATTGTTCCAGGATTGCAGTGAGCGCAAAGTCAAGGAGGCCGTCCGCTTCGGGCGCCGTGCCGCCCGGTACGCAACGAGACCGGGGCTCTTGGTCCGAAAGCTACTGGAGCGATGGTCCGCGCCACCCGGCCACATGCACCATTTCACAATGGACGGACTCGCGTCGTTAATGAGAGACTGCGGCTTTTCGACCGTGGACGTGCAAAGCGTGGACGAGCCGGTTTTTCTGTTTGTTGGCACGAAGGGTGAGTTGCCTGCCGAACCATGAACCGATCGCGCGAACGGAACGCCGATGCACCATCTCCCCACGATTGCCGACTCGCCGAACCCAGCGTCCGCCATGCGATCCGGGGCCGTTGACATCACGACGACCAAACGAAGCCAGCGGGCCACGTTGGTTCTCAATGCCGCCATGAACGTCTTGGCACGGCTCGTGACAGTTGCCAGCCGGTTCGTGCTCGTTCCATTCATGCTCGCGGTTCTCGGCCGCGACTATTACGGCGCCTGGATTATCGTTGGCCAGGTCTTCGCCTACTCGCGTTTTCTTGATCTCGGCCTGCAATCGTCAATCTCCCGCCAGGTTGCTGTCTATCTCGCACGTCGGGAAGTGGACCAGTTGAACCGACAGGTCAACGCCGCAGCTGCCTACTATTTCTTTGTCGGATTCCTGCTGGTGGCGCTTACCGTCGTCTTTTCCATCTATTACCCCGTCTGGTTCGAGGTTGATCCGAAGTATGCGTCCGCCGCGCGCTGGATGGTGCTTTGTTCGGGACTTGGGCTCGCGGCGACGATTCCACAGAACGCATACGGCGCGGTGTTGGCTGGATTGCAACGCTTCGACGTCATCAGCGGATCGCAGATTGCCGTCGACGTATTGCGGTTGGTGCTCGTGCTGGCGGTTCTCTCGTCGCTGAGTATCGGAAGCGCATTGGTGATTCTTGCCGTCATTCACGGCGGATCGCTGCTCGCCGGGTCGGTCTACCGAACGGTAGCGGCACGGCGCTTGTGCCCCCACGTGCGAATTCAGCCTTGGCGACTCGACCGATCCCTCCTGGCCGACCATCTTACGTTCGGCGTCAGTAGCGTCCTGTATATGATGTCCATCGCTGCCGTGCTCCAGCTTGCCCAGATCCTGGCAGGCGCGCTGATCAGCAAGGAAGCGGCCGCCGATCTGAATGTGGCATCCCTCTTCCTGATCACCGGCCACAGCTTCGTCATTGCGCTTGGAATCGGAGCGCGGGCTGCCGCCAGTCGCTACGAGGGCGAACGCAACGAGGCGATGCTCCGCGAGCTTCTGCTACGTTCGACGCGCTACTCCGTGCATCTGACGTTCGCTGGTATCCTTCTCGTTTGGCTGTTCTGCGAGCCCCTCCTTCGCCTCTGGATTGGCGACGAGCTGGACCATCCCGCTCTTGTGGAGAAGCTGGCGACCGCCTGCCGGGTGATGTCGATCGGTTACGGTGCATTCTGGCTCGCCTTGCCAGCGTATCATGTATTGAACGGGATGGGACGGCACGCTGTTCCCGCCGCGCTTGCGGCTGCGGCCTGTGTACTCTCGATCGGATTGGTGCTCATCGCGGTCGCGCAGCCGGGCGCCGATATTATCGGACTCAGTTGGGCCCTGGCACTGCCGACCGTGCCGCTCGTGGGACTGGCCGTCCCTTGGTATTGCTGCCGGCAGACCAAGCAGCCGATTCTATCGTATGTGGGAAGCGGTTTTCTGGTTCCGATAATGGCGTCATTCCCGATGCTGCTGGTGGCCTGGGCGTTTTGCCGCTTCGCTCCGGCCGAAAGCTGGATGGCCCTAATCGGGCAGGGAGCGGCCTGCGTTCTGGTACTCGTTCCGGCGACCTGGATTTTCGTCCTGCGGCGGGGCGATCGGCGGTACGCGATTTCGTCCGCGCATTCGCTGTTGCGCCGCCGGTCGGCGTCCCAGAGCCACCATCCGCGAGACTCGGCTCCGTAAGCCGGATTACAGGAGTAGGTTACATGGCCCGACCAGAGGTCATTCGGGAGGGTTCAGCTCCGCAGCCACCGCTGCTCAAGCGGGCACTGCGAAAAGCCCGCCGTGTCTTCGCCATGTATCGACTGGAGCAGGAGAAGCGACGGTATCGGCGTGACCATCCGAGCGAATCGGCGCCCCGCGTTGCCTTCGTGCTCGGGTGTCAGCGATCGGGCACGAACATGGTTCTGAGGACCTTGAACCGATCATTGGAAGCCGATGGCATCGAGGAGACGGATCCGCGGGCGTTTTGCGATTGCCGATTCAAGGACAAGTCCACGCGCGAAACTCTCGTGGCCGGCAGCACGGCTCGCTGCATCATCTTCAAGCCCATCTGTGACTCGCACAATGCCCTGGAGATGTTGAGCGATCATCCCGGAAGCAAAATTATCTGGATTTACCGCCACTACCTCGACGTGGCCACGTCGTCGGTCGTCTACTGGGGCGACCAACTCCAGACGTACATCGAGGACCTGTTTGACGGTGGTGGGGATTGGGATGTTGCGCAGTGGAACCGTGAGAAGGTAAGCAGCGAGTGCATCCAGGAGATGAGAGAGGCTTCGGCTGGAAGGCCCTCGCCACACGGCGCCGCGGCGCTTTTCTGGTACATGCGTAACCGCACGTATTTCGACCAGGAGTTGCAGAATTCGCCGGATGCCATGCTCGTACGCTACGAAGACGTGGTGACCGATCCCGATCACTACTTTCAGCGGATGTGCGCGTTTCTCGATGTACAGTTTCGCCCGGAAATGGTTGCCGACGTCTTCTCTTCCTCCGTGCGGAGACGGAAATCGCCTCCGATTAAGGACAGCATCATCACGCTGTGTGACCGGATGTGGGATCGCCTGAACCGGGCGCGAGAAGGTGCAGGCCGGACCGAGGTCGCGGCTGTCGGATTGCAGTGAAATGAGTTCAATGTATCCAGTGGGCCCGATCTTGAAGCGGCTCGCGTGGTGTTTACTTCTCGTGCTTGCGGCGGCGGGACGACTCGACGCGCAGGAAAACGGCGCGCCTGCATCCGGAGGCGAGCGGCATCCTTCACTCTACGGTGCCAAGGACCTCAGGCTGCTCTATGCGCTTCTCGTCCTCAAGGACGATACGCTGGCCCAGGACCGCGCCATCGTCGAGGCGCTCGAGCACGCCGACTGGTTTACGCATGTAGTCCTCGTCACGCTCTCGTGGCAGGAGCGACCGGAGGCCGTACATCATCCACTGGTCCGCCAGGCTGTGGCAACGTGTCGCAAGCGCGGCGTTCGGGTGGTCTGGGGTCGATGGCTCTGGGTTGCCTGGCCGGATGGCGTGTCCGATCCTCCCGGACCGAGCGCGCACCGCGACCCTTCGTTCTACGTCAAAGCCATTCGTCGTCTTCGTGTCGAGGCGGAAGAGCTCGGGGCGGTGGGGACATTCTTGGACGTGGAGCCCTACGGCCGTTGCGCGCAAAAGGCCATGAAACGGAGAGACCTTACGGATGAAGACCGAAAGGCGATAAGGGACGCCGTCGCGCAGGCCGTTCAACAGGCCGGACCCGTCGATCTCATCTACCCGACAAGCTCATCGCGCCGAACGCATTACGCTTGGCCGTTCGCGGAGCTTGGCCTCCTGCGGATGGACGCAAAGACGTATTACACGCCGCGCGCCGACGCTGACCTGCCCCCGATCCGAGCGCCCCGGGGCTTCGAGCACCGGCCGAATCTGTGGGGCGTGAACGTCGGCTTGGGCCGTCCTGAAGATGTTGAAGGTCCGCATAAGAAGCTGACGATCGCGCAGGCAAAGGCCTTGGATGTGGAAGTCATGAAGCGGCGTTTCCCCCAGTGCCGCGGCGTGTGGGTCTATGCCGATTACGATTTGCTTCCTGAAGTCTTACGCCGATGGGATCGTGATGGAAAGCCCTGAGAGCGGGCGAGCTTTGCGTTCCGTGTATGACGACTGAGGGCAAACCCAACATCTGTTTCCTGATTGGCGGGCGCGAGGGTGGCGGTGCGGCCAATGCCACGCTCTGGCTCCTTCAGCGGATCGATCGTTCGAAGTTCACAGTGCGGGTTGCGGTTTGCGATGACGGGCCGTTCACGAGTCGCATCGAAGCGGAAGGCCAGCCCTGCGATCGACTCGGAACGGGCTGGCCACCCAACCTGCGCCGCCAGACCAGGACAGATATCAGCGTTGCTCCTGCGGGTTATTGGCGCTCTGTTTCCTGGCTTCGGCATACCGTAGGACGATTCAAACGCTATCTTCGTCGCGAGCAGATCGATCTCGTCCACACGAACTATCATCATTACCATATCGTCGGCGCAGCGGCATGCCGCGTTGCAGGCGTGATGTGCCTTTGGCATTGGCACCTGCCGCTCGAACAGCCCCCGAAACTCCAGGACGGCAGGGAGCCCCACCCAGGTAAGAGGCTCCGGCCTGATCCACGGTGGGCGGTGATTCGCGCATTCAGTCCGCTTGTTCGCACCCTCATGCGCAATCGTAGCTGGTCGATCGCCAACAGCCGCGCGACCGCCGATAGCATTCGGCCCATAGTGGGCGACCGCATCGACGTGATCTACAATGGCTTGCCCTTGGAGAATCTGCGCAGCGAAGGGGGGCGCCTCCGCGAGATTCTCGGGTTGCCCGATGCGACCATCGTCGGCTTCGTCGGCTCTATGCAGCCGCGCAAAGGACACATCCATTTCCTCGAGGCAGCCCACAGTATTTGTCCGCGCTACCAAAACGTGCATTTCGTCTACATTGGCGGTCAGACCGTTGCCCGTGAACAGGACTATCATGATTTCATCTTGCGGAAACGGACCGAATTTGGCCTGGAAGATCGCGTGCACTTTCTCGGTTCGCGTTCCGATGCGGCGGAACTGACCGCCGGTTTTGACATAGCGACCGTATGCAGCCTGCCGCCCGGCGAGGGTTTTGGGCTGGTTATCACCGAAGCCATGGCTCACGGCGTACCTGTCGTTTCTTCCAGCACCGGGGCGGCAGTCGAACTGATCGAACATGGCAAGACGGGCATACTCGTCCCAGCGGCCGATTCCGGCGCTCTGGCCGACGCGATCGAGGACCTGCTTGGTGATGCGGAAAAACGGCGGTCGATCGGCGAGGCCGGTCGCGTTCGCTGTTTCGAAGAATACGACATGCGCAAGACGACCCGCCGAATAGAGACTCTGTACGAGCGGCTCCTCACCGAAAGGCGGCGTTCGATCAACGCGGACTCTCGAATTCAGTGATCCTCTCCCGCCGCCACACGGCGCAATGTCTTCGGTCGCATACAAGAAATGACGAGTAAACGAACATGCAACGCGATTCGGGGCGTGTCCGGCCTTTGACCCCGCCTCCCGAACGCATATCCTCCGCTCAACGAAGACCGAAGCCCTTTGAGGAGAATGAAGATGGAAAAGCGAAGGGTCCAGTCATGTGGCGCCATGGTGGCGGCTTTTCTAATTGCCGTACTGACGTTTCTGCCGATTGCTGCACGTGCGGATGAAGCGGGCGGCATATCCCGGTTCATCAAGATCAAATCGCCGGGCAACGCCCAACTTGCCCCTGACGGAACGCTCTACTTCGTCCACAACCCGGACGGTATCCGCCAGCTCTTCAAGGTTCCCAACGGCAAGACGCAGGAGGACGCGGTGAAACTGACCGATTTCCGCGACGGTATCGGCGGATACAACCTCAGCGACGACGGCCGGTGGATTACCCTATCTGCTGCCGTTGGCGGGAGCGAACAATACGACCTTTTCTTGCTCGACACCCAAAACCGGAAACTCGAGCCAGTTCTCGAGAAGCCGGATGTCGTGTACGGAAGCTCGGTTTGGAGGCGGGACAGCAAGGGATTCGCTTACCGGGCCAACGATCAGAAGCCCGCAGAGTTTCACGTCTATTACTATCACCTGGACGAGCGCAAGTCGACCCCGGTTTATGCCGGCAAGGGCAGCAACGCCCCTGTCGATTTCCGTCGCGACGCCAGCAAGCTCGTGTTTGCCACCTATCACTCCGCGTCCTATTCTCAGTTGTTCGAGGTCGACCTGAGAAGTAAGCAGCAGCGAGAAATTACACCGGCAGGGGAAGAATGGTCCTTCGAGCCCATCGGCTACACTGCTGACGAGAAGGAATTCCTGGTCAATACGGACTACAAGGGCGATCTCAAGCAAATCCATGCTATCGATTTGGCCACGGGAAAGATCAGGCCGTTGCTTCCCGACCTGGTGGGAAAGGAGGTCGACTCCGGCTCGCTCAATCAGGACCGGACGATCCTGGCGGTGCGCGTTAACGATGACGGCTACAGCACGCTGCAGCTACGCCGCGCGGGCGGTGACTTTGCCCCGCTTGCCACGCCGGACATTCCTCGCGGATTGGTTGGCAATGTCGTTTTTCAAGCGGACACGCTGCTCTACTCCTTGAGCAACGCCAATACGCCCGGAACGGTTTTTCGGTGGAGCATGTCCGCGCCGGACAACGCGCCGGTCCCGCTTACCGAGCCCGACACTCAGGGCGTCGATGTCGCTCGCTTTAGACTCCCGCAATTGGTTCGCTATCCGTCATTCGATCAGCGGAGTATTCCCGCCTTCGTGTATCTTCCTTTCGATCACAAGCCAGGAACGACGATTCCCTTCATCACGTACTACCACGGCGGTCCGGAAAGTCAGTTTCGCCCCGGCTTCAATCCCGCCTTTCAGTATTTCGTTTCACGAGGATTCGGGATCATCGCGCCGAATGTACGCGGGTCCAACGGCTACGGCCGCGCCTACCTTGCGGCGGATAACTACAAGAACCGCGCGACCAGCGTGCGCGACGGCGTCTGGGCGGCGAAGTACGTAATCGATCAGGGGCTTTCCGAACCGCGCAAAATCGCGGCGTGGGGCGGTAGCTACGGCGGATTCATGACCATGGCAGTGATTACCGAAGCACCGGAGCTCTACGGCGCGGCCTGCAATGTCGTCGGAATCGTCAATTTCGAGACCTTCCTTAAGCAGACCAAGGACTATCGTCGCCATTTGCGCGAGGCCGAGTACGGTCCGCTTTCCGATCCCGAGTTCCTCCGTTCCATCTCCCCCCTGTACAAGGTCGACCGCATCGACATGCCCTTGATGATCGCCCACGGATTGAACGATCCGCGCGTACCCGTGGGCGAGGCCATGCAGGTCGCTGTCGCATTGAAAAAACGGGGCGTCGACGTCGAAGAGCTCTACTTCCCCGACGAGGGCCACGGCTTCGCGAAAGAGGGCAACCGTTTGCTCTACTATGAACAGTTGGCCAAGTTCTTCGAGGAACACCTGCGGTAGGCGAAGGTTGTGCCATGCGGTTGAATCAATGTGCCGGTGGGCGATTACCCGCTCGTCAGGATGATGATGTAGTCTCCTTCCTGGACGACATAGGTCTTGCCCTCCTTGCGGACCCTGCCGGCCGCGCGGGCGCTTTTCAGATCTCCGTACTCCATCAGCTCGTCAAAGGAGATCGTCTCCGCGCGGATGAAACCCTGTGCGATCTCCGTATGAATGCGAGCCGCGGCGTCGAGTGCGCTTCCTCCCTTGCGCAGCGACCATGCGTGTACGTCCTCGCCCCCGCCGGTTAGGAACGTAAGGTAGCCTGCCGCATCGTGGCAGGCGCGGATAAAGCGGTCGCGGACCAGTTCTTTCAAACCCAGGTCGGCCAGGAACGCTGTCCGATCGGCCGGTTCGAGCTGCGCGAGCTCCGCTTCGATCGAGCAGCTCACGGTCACCACCGAATGAACATGCTCGAATGTCATGTCGAACACCTGCCCGGCCTCGTCGTCCGAGACATTCAACACGCATAGGATCGGCTTTTCCGTCAGGAACGCGAAGCTGGCCAGCAGCTTGCGCTCCTCCTCCGAGTGCCCCGCCGCTGACAGAGGCTGGTTGGACTCCAGTGCCTCGCGGCATCGCTCCAATAGCGCCAGTTCGCGCTTCTCCTGCTCGTGCGTACGTGTAGGCTTCTTGAGCGACGCGAGCAGCCGATCCACGCGCGTCGTAACGGCGTCCAGGTCGGCAAAGATCAACTCATCCCACATGGCCTGGAAATCCGCCCGCGGGTCGATTCGTCCCGACGGGGGAGGCACCGACGCATTCTCAAACATCCTCAATACGACGACCAGCAGATCGGCCTGCCGCGCGTTTGGGAGCAGTCGCCGCCATTCCTGTTGGCCTTTGGGATCGTCCAGTGAGCAGCCGGGAATATCGACAAACTCGATTGTCGATTCCACGATTTTCTTGGGACGAAAGATCTCCGCGAGCTTTTCAAGCCGTTCGTCGGGAACATGTATCACCGCGTGGCGCGGCTCGGGCGGGGCAAATGGATCCACGGCACGTCGGGTCAGCGCGGCGAACAATGAGGACTTTCCGGAGTAGGGCAGACCGATCAGCGCGGCATTCATTCAGCCATTTCTCCCGTCCAACCGGCCCGTCAGATATCAAACTCCGCGTCCACCAGCGCATTGTGAATCGACGTGACTTCGTACTGCCCAGAGACATCAGTGATGTCGAATTCCACAACGTCGCCGATGCGCTTGCCCATCAGTCCCTGGCAAAGCGGGGCAAGATAATTGTACCAGCCTCGGGAGACGTCCGCCTCCCACGGGCCGAAGAACGTCATGGTCATTTCGTGACCGTCTCCTGTCCGACGGAACTTGGCTCGCGTTCCCGGTCCGATGAACTCAGTTGAAATGTCCTCCGGGTCCAGGACCTTCGCCTTGGCCACCTCGTCGTTCATCTGCGCGAGCCGGCCGCGGAGCAGGTCCCGCTCCTCCAGCGCGAATTTGTATTCCGAGTTCTCACTCAGATCGCCATGTTCGGCGGCCGCGCCAATCGCCCGGGCGTTGTCCCGCATCTTGACGTTTACGTGGTGCTCGATTTCAGACTGCTTGCGAGCGAGCCCGGCGGAGGTGACAAAGATCACGTCTTCGCGCTTCCACGCGGGAACCGCTTCCTCCCGAATGACGGTCGTCGGATGGCGCCGCGCTACCTCCCGCAACATATCCTCTCGCACCGCCCGCCCCAGCGATTCGCAGCGCGAAAGCTGCGTTCTCAGCGCCGCGGCCATCTGCGGCTCGATCTCTTCCAGGCAACGCATGAATCGCTCGTACTTCCGCGCCGACAGTACGGACCGTGCCCGACCCGCGAATTCTTTTTCTTGTTCGCGTGCGAAAGCGTCGCTGCGCCGCGTCTCATCCAGAGTGCGCAGCAGCCTTGTAAGCAGTGTGATCAATGCCACCGTCGGAATGTACTCGCGGTCTACGCCGCCGTCCCACAGCCAGAGCAGCGCTTCGAAGTGCCGTTCGGGTTTGAAGAGAATCTGCTCGACGAGGGGCTCGAACTCCGCCACGCCGCACCCGTACGAGGCCAACCGCTCCCCAACGACGTCGCAGGCCGAGAGCACAAGATTCGGAAACGCCCGCAGCAGGATGGCCTGCGCGTCGTCACCCTTGGCTCGTTCAAGACAGCTACACACCAACTCTGCCGTCGCTCCATCGGACACTTTCTCGAGCGCCTCATGTGGTGCGTTCAGCGCCGCAAAGTAGTCCAGTGCCGCCTGCGGAATTTCATCCTCGCCGGCAAGCTGGGCCGCGCGAAGCGCACAGAGCCACGTCGTCGTGGCCTTGCGATCCCCGGCCGCGCTTTGCCGTGATGCCCGATCCGTCATCGATTTCAGGCAATTCTTCAGCACCTCCGCTGAAGGCTCTTCCCCGCGTGTACGCGAATCGCGTATGTATGATTCCAGCACCGCAAGGCGCTTTTCCGGACTGGAAGTGCGCTGGAATTCCTCGACGAAGATGTCGTGATGGCTGTCCGGTGACGCCAGATACGAAATCTTGACCGGTGATCGGCCCTCCATAACCACGTGTGACGACTTCTTCAAAGCCGCCCGCGCCTTCGTCCACCATTTCTTCCAGTTTTCTCCGGCGATGATATGGGGGACCAGGCGGAGTTCGAGATCGTCACTGTCAATCGAGCCGCCTGAGTTTCGGCACAGTTCAATCACCACTCCGGCAGGATCGTCCTCCAAGCGTGATGCCAGTTCTTCGGACGCGAATCGACGTTGAACGCGAAAATCGGTCGCCGCCGCCGGGGCAAAATTGTCCGCGAGGCGCTCGGCGGACAACTGGCGCCGTCCGCCCGGCATGACCGTTAGCTCGAACGACCAGTCCGACGGGTCTACCTTTTCGACCCGCGCCGCCACGTCCTCATCACGTCCGACCAGGTAGCTCCCCTCTTGTAGTGTGAGGCAGACCTCCACGGTTCGCAGCGCCCGTCGGACGGGCCGGCTCTGCTCCGACCCGGCGTCCAGACCGGCGACTTCGATCAGCGCCTCCAACCCCTCGCGATTGGCGAATGCCTCGCGATAGAGCGCAACCGTTTGGGTCCGCAACTCGGCACTCTGGCTCAGCGACAGAAGCAAGGGGCCGGCCACGCGAAGCGCCTCCTCCGCACCGTGGGCTTCCTTCACCGACTCAATGGCGTCCCACGCCAGCGCTTCAGCCATTTCCTGGTTGCCTGCTCGAACCAGCTCCTCCAGGACCGTACCGTACTCCGGCAGGCGTTCAACGGGGACTGTCCCCTCCTCCATGAGTCGTTCCCATTCCTCTTCGACCTTCCGGAGGTTGCCGCTGCCGACCAATTGCACCAATGATTCCGCTTGCATAGATCTCGCGATTTTCTTGAGGACACACTCTTGGCCCGGCCGAATGACCGATCCGTCAGTATCGCAAGGGAGGTGCGTGCTGTCGAGACGCTGAAATGGGGCTAGAGGGCGGGGGCCATTTCGGCCCCATGTGCAGTGGGAGTGGATCGCGGACAATTCGGTCCTTTTTCGCCGTGCCATAGAGCGAGATAACGCCGGGCGGTCTCCGTCCACGACAGCCGCCGCGAAAACTCGAACGCCCGCTCCACTGTTTCGCGCATGTCACGGGGATCCTCGGCCAGTTTCCGGACGCGATTGGCCAGATCGGTACCGGAAGAGGCAGCGAAAAGGAACGGGCTGAAGGATTCGCCGCAGAGATAGTCTCGCTTGAGCGGGTGCCCGTAGGCCGAAAGCACAGGCCGGCGCCTCGCCATCGCCTCCTGGATGACCATCCGCCCGTCCACGAACGCGAAGGCATGTCGCCCAAGAAGCTGCTGCGCGTCGGGAATTCGGCCCAGGAATCGGACGGAGAGCCGCTCCCGCCGGACGCGGGCTTCCAGATTCTCTCGGAGGCTTCCGTCGCCGCAGACATCCAGCCGGAACTGCCCAGTCCGCTGCGGATCGAGCTTCGCCACCGCATCGAGGTAGGTCTGAATTCCCGTATCCAGTTCCAGGCGGCCGACATAGATGGCCGAGTTCGGTTCCCCGGGCGCGGGATGGGCAATCTCGTCCGCCAGAGGCCGAAGTCCCTGCTCCGGGCAAATGTCCGCCGCGACATCCAGCCAGCGCTCGATGAAGCGTCCGTCGTGTGCCACGCCGGCCACCCCCTCCTGCCCCCGTGCCGCGCGCCGCCGGTGCTCCTCCGGCACCGGATACTTCATCCCCATTCCGTGGCGTATCAGGTAGATGCGCCTGCGATCGACCAGCCCGTCAAGCCAGGGCTCCGCATACTCCCAGACGTGCGTATTGCTGACGCTGACGGCATCGGCCCTGCGGAACAGATCGCGGTTCCGGCGAAACCACCAGCGGCAGCGGATGCCGCTCCGCGTTGCCGGGAATCGCAGAACAGGGATCCCTTCGTGCTCGCCCCTCGCGGGGAGCCTGTCCGCGTGGGCCGCGGCAACCACCAGAGGATCGTGTCCGAGTTCGCGAAGGGCAACGGAAAGTTCGTGGACGTACTTCTCCACGCCGCCCACGCTGGGCCAATAGCGGTGAACAATGAACACGATTCTCATGTCGACGCCATGTTGACTGAAGAAAGCGCGACTTCGCGGACATCGCATCGCCGCTCACCGAACACTAGCGCCGGCGCTTTCGCGGGCCGCTTCGTAACCGCGTAGAGATTCGGCAGTACCTCGCCGGGCGCAAGCGCAACCCGGAGGTCCGCTCCGAGTTCGTGCTCGATGAACCGCGCGATTTCCGGCATCTTGTAGTCATGGAAGAGAATCAAACCGCCCGGTGCCACGTGCCGGAACCAGTCGCGAAAATCCGCCCGGACACCTTCATATGAATGGTCCGCGTCGATCAGCAGCACCCGAATCGCCCGGCCTCCATACTGTTCGGCCACGTTTGACGTGAGCCCCACGTGAACGTCAATTCGCTCTTCAACTCCGGCGCGGCGGACCTGGTCGCGGAATGCCTCCAGCGTATTTCCACCGAACCGTTCGATGGATGGGTAGACTGCGCCGCCTTCCTTCGTTCCCTGAAATGTATCGACCGCGTGGACGCACCCCGAGCCGCGGGCAACGCAAGCTGTTGCAAGATAGGACGTGGTTAGTCCCACCCAAGAGCCGAGTTCCACGACATCGCCGTCCACAGGCCATGTCACCGCCATACGATACACCGCCAGCAGCTCCTCCGCGGGCATCATTCCATCGCCGCAGTTCCAGTGAATGCGCGACCACAGGCGCATCAGGCCCGCCACCGCATTGTGGTCGAGTTCCAGTGCATCAAGCGGCATGCGAAAGTCCCGCATGTACCCGATACGTCGCGCCATCCGAACAGCGGCGCGCACCAGCGCATGTCCGCTTCGTGTTTGACATGTTCCGTAATAGGCGCGGCCCCATCCCATGCGCGTTCAGTCCGTTTCCTGCGGTGCAACCGAATCGGACGCCTTCCACGCCATCGCCAGAAGCACGAGCCCCATCCATCGATCCCAGATCGATCGCGACGCGCTCCAGTCCGGCCGGTACGGCGTGAATTGCTTCACCCAGTGATCGCCCACCGATTGCCAGAATCCGAAGGTGTGCAGCGCGACTTCCTCAAACCCCGCCTGGACGCAGCGCCGCCCGAGCTCAGTTTTCGAGTAGGGTAGCTCCGTGCCGTAAGGCCAGCGCCCGCGGCGCTCGAGATAGAATTTCCAGATGCGGTAGGGGATACACGCGGCGTGCGGAACACTGATCACAGCCAGTCCACCCGGACGCAATGCGTTGAGATGGGCCCGCACTGTGCGCGTGCGGTCGTCGCCTCGGAAGTGCTCTATAACGCCCAGTGAAGAGGCGACGTCGAACGAATCCTCGACGCTCCGATCATTAAGAAAATCGCCTCGCAGAAACTCGGCCTGCAGTCCCAACCGATCGAACCGCCGCTGTGCGGCGTCTAGCGCCGTGTCACTGTAGTCAAACAGCGTAACGTTGGCGCCCTGTTCGGCCATCAGCACCGATAGATCGCCCCGTCCGCTTCCCAACTCGATGCAGCGCAGCCCGCGAAACGAGCCGAACCGGCCGGTGACCGCGCCGCGCACCAGCTTCCATCGAGGCCCGCGTCGCTCCCGGTCCAGGATCGCGTCGTCCTTGACCACGGGCACTTCGCGCTGCCAGACGCGGTCCCACACCGCCGGGTCGTGCGCCGTTGTGTTGACTGTTACGGAGGGCGCGGTCAAGAAACGGGCTCCGGTGACGACAGGAATTCTCCGCCTTATGGACGAGCGCGGTCGTCACCGGCTTATCGGACGAATTCGGAACGGTCTTGAACACCGGGGGAAGCGCCGAGCGACCGTACGGAAGCCGCTCCGGCACGAAGAAGATTGGAGACAGTGCTTCCCTTGTGCGTCGCCGCTTCGAGAAAGCGGGCGGCACCTTCACGATGTGCGCCTCGTCGAGTCAGGTCATAGCCCAGTTGCGTGTTGATCCGGGCGAGGTGTCGATCCAGTACGGCGCGTTGCTCGCCCGTGAGCGGCGACAATTCGTCCTTCATTCTTCGCAGCAGAGCGCGCAGGCGGACATGATTCCCGTGTACGTCGGTGCGCGACAGGCTTCCTTGCACGTGATGATGCAGGCACAGCGCTTCATCGACGAATCCGCAGCGACATTCTCGTGACACCTTCAGGTAGAAGAGCCACTCCTCCGCGTAAGAGACTCCTTCTGGGAAGCGGATAGTGCTTCCGAGCATGTCGCGACGGACCAGTCCCGTAATCGTCGAGATGAAATATTCGTGCAGCAGCCAGTTGAACAGGTCGGGCGGGCAGATCTTGTCACTCTCTCCAACATGCTCGACGGGCAGCAGTCGCGGCAGCCGGCATTTGGTGTCGAAGGCACTCGGCTGTCGCTCGCCGTTCAGATCGACGTAGGCGTAATCGCCAAAGACCAATCCCAACTCCGGCCGCCGTGCAAACATCGCCAGCTGTCGTTCCAGCTTGTGCGACAGGAACTCGTCATCCGCATCCAGAAACGCAATGAATCTGCCCCTCGCCTCCTCGATCCCACGATTTCGTGCGGCGCTGCTGCCCGCTTGCGGCTGACGTAAACTCCGCATTCGCTCGCCGATGTCGTGCGCGAGTTCCTTGATAATCACCGGCGTATCATCCGTACTGCCATCGTCAATCAGCACGATCTCCCAGTCGTGGGTCGTCTGCTGGCAGACGGACGCCACGGCCCGCCGCAGCCACTGCGCCGCGTTGTACGCCGGTATCACTACCGAAACCAACGGCGCTTCGGTCATCCCAGCGCTCCCGCCGACATGGGTTCTTCGATAATCGCCGTCGACTCCGCGGTTCCTTCACCAACGAGTCGATCCAATACCTCGGCCAATTGCCGGGCTGTCGTTATGCGGCTGAAAGGTGCGATCGACTCGAGTGGCGCTCCGGGGATCGGTTGCCCCGCGCTCCAGGCGCGAAATATTCGCGTGAGTGCCGTGTAAATGGCATTGCCGTCCAGTCCCGACACGAGCCCGCCCGCGCAACCACGCACGATCTCACCGCATTCGCAGCCTTCCGGCCCGACGACCAGCACCGGCTTTCCCGATGCCAGACATTCGTACAGCTTGCCCGGAACGGTCGAATCACCATTGACTCCGTCCGGAACACAGACCAGCAGCACGTCCGCTGTTCGCATCTCGTGGACCGCGATTTCGTGCGTCACGTGCCCGGTATGTTCGAACCGGATCTCCCCTCGTTCCAATCTCTCGTGCACGTCTGGCGAAACGTGGCCTACGAGTCGCAGGTGGAACCGGTTCCGCTTCGGACCGAGTGCGTAGCAAAATCGTTGCAGCGCCGCCAGGAACCCATCGTGAAATACCCACCGGTCCAGTCGGCCTACAAACGCCAGCGTCATATGCGGTTGTCGCGGCGCCGCTTCCCCGGGATCAGCGAAGTCGTCCGGATCGAATCCGTTGGGAATCGTGACAAACTTGTCCCGTTTTCTTCTGGGCAAGTGCCCGGCGAGAATCTCCGTCTGCCGTGCTGTGACGCCGACGACGATGTCTGCCAGCTCCAGGATTTCCTGTTGAAGGCGGTCATGTTCGCGACGTCGTCGATCCGATTTCTCGCTGTAGCGGTAGTCCTCCGTCCACAGATCGCGGAAATCTGCGACCCACGGCAGACCCGTGCGACGTTTCAGTTGCATGGCCAGCAGATGGTTCGACGCCGGACTGAACGTGGAGAACAACGCCTCGACGTTTTCCCGCTCGACCGTCTCCAGCGCCGGCCGAATGCTCCTTCGCGCCCAAGACGCGAATGCATCCGGTAGCGCCCGATGCGACTCCATTTGCTTGATCCGCCATCGAAGCCCCTCAGGGACGATTCCCGACCTCGCGGCGGTCCGCCAAATGCCCCGCAGTCCCGAGCTTGACTTCACGGCTTCCGACTCCCCGTTCGGAAATCGCACGACGCGAACCGACTCCGGCAATCCGACCAGCAGCGTCGGATCGTGCGGCAGCCCGGCATAAGTGCCCACCGTCCAAACCATCGGATCCCATCCGAAGCGCCCGAGATATTTCGCGAACTTGACCGGCCTTTGCACCCCCGCACCGCCCGCCGGGGGAAACGCCGCCGAGATCATGAGCACGCGATGATGTATGCCTACCGTCGACATGCCAGTACCGATATTCTGCAGAACAACGTCAAGGAGCCATCAAACAACCAAGCGACTGGATTTGCCCCATCCAAACACCGGCCGCGCCGCCGCTCGGCTTCCTATCGGCTAACTCGCTCGCCGGGTGTCAGCGGCGCGTCGCGATCACATCACAACGGACCGACCCGGCGGAGTCGCATCGAACTCAAACCATGACGCACCGTTTTTCTCGGGCCCGCGCGTATGCCTCGTACCACTCCTGGGACCGCTGGGTCCAATCGAATTCCGCCAGGACTCGTGCCCGACCCGCTGCGCCCATGGCCGACCGTAAGTCTCGCTCTTTCAGCAATCGAACGACCGCTGAAGCGAGCGCCGCCGTGTCTCCCTGGGGTACGAGGAGGCCCGTTTCTCCATCGGCCACGGCGTCGACCAACCCACCGATCCGTGAAGCCACGACCGGTACGCGCATGGCCGACGCCTCGAGCGCTGCAATGCCGAAGCTCTCACAAACCGATGGAATCACGGTGAGGTCCCACCGGGCCAGGAAACTCGGCAATTGATCCTGTGGTTGCGGCGGATGCCACACGCAGCATTCCGCGAAGGCGCCCGGGACCGCCATCTCCTTGCAGACCGCCAGCTCCGGACCGTCGCCGATCATCTCAAACCGAACGTCGGGGACGACCTGGCGAACGGATGGGATCGCCGCCATCAGGGACTTCGGTCCGTACACGGCGCGGAATCCTTTGAAGAACCCGACTGTTGGTGGACGCGCCTCTCGCGGTCCAGCCGGAAACCGATCAAGGTCAAACAAGGACAGGTCTACACCGGGACACAGCACCTTCACTTCAGACCGATGCAACCCCGCGAGCCGTGCCACTTCTCCGGCAAACCATGGTCCCCACGCATGCACCAATGCCGCATGGCGAATCAGCTCGATCCGACTTGCCCTCAATTCCTCATCCGCAGATTCCTCCCCTGGAGGCGGCGTGATGTCCGACCCCCACGGGGCGACGACGACGCATCCTTGATCGAGAATCTCCGCATCGAATCCCCAATCGTGAAGGAAATACAACGCCACGATATCGAACTCGCGGACGAATCTGGTCAGGTAGTGCCGCCAACGCGATGCCCATCGCCTTGGATTTCGCAGACTCGCCGCTGGAACGCTGAACCGCTCTACCGTCGCCCCCGGAACGTCCGCGACCTTTCCGGTGACAACGTGAACAGTCGCCCCACGCGCCGCAAACGCCGCCGCCGCTCGCTTCAGGTGGATCGCATGAGCATCACCGAAGATGCACAGGCGCATGGGCCACCTCCACGTCATTCACGTTGCCGGTCGTGTCCGGACTGTGCTGGGCGGGAACCATCTTGTCCGTAAGAGCGGTGCCGTTCATTGCGGCGCTACAACGAGCGGGAAGCAACCATTCATGATCGACACACACGCGACCCGTTGCCTTCCCGCTATCATCAATCAACAACGGATACCGAAACGGCGTGTCCACTTCCGTTGTTCCTCGCTCGGCGTCCCAGACACGGATGTTCCACGCGTACTGCCCGCCTTGGAGTCGCAGGGGTGCCAGGCGAAGTTCGATATGCTGCTCACCCTTCGTTCCAGGTATGGCCGTCCTGCTTCGACCGGAGTTGACACTCAGCACTTGATCCCCGACGCCGGCCCGCAGATTCACTTCTACCACCATGCGGGGAATCGCCCGCCGCAAACGCAGAGTCATTTCAATTCGAGTTGGCTCATCCGCCCGCGTCCACGCCACCTCCTCATCAAGCTCATTCAGCAGACGAAATCCGATGACCTCCACGTCGGGCTTGTGGTCCGCCTCCGCACCGTCTCCGCACACGTCCGTGGGCCTGTCTGCCAAGCTGCGCGACATGGCATCCAGATACGCACCCACGGCATCCCGCGCGGGACCTTCGAACACCGCCCGCCCGGATTCAAGAACGATCGCTCTGCAACATACAGCCTGCATTTGATCCAGATTGTGGGTCACGAATATGACACTCACGCCCCGCTCGATCAGCTCCCGAATCCGCTCCATGCACCGCAGCCGGAAAACCGCGTCGCCCACCGAGAGAACTTCGTCGACCAAGAGAACGTCCGGATCAACGTGGGCCGCGATGCTGAACCCCAGCCGCGCATACATGCCCGAGCTGTAGCGTTTGACCGGCGTGTCCAGGAACCGTTCCAGACCTGCAAATGCCACGATGGCGTCCAATTTCGACCGAATCTCCCTGCGGCTCATGCCCAGGATGGCCCCGTTGAGAAATATGTTTTCCCGTCCCGTGAGGTCGCCGTGGAAGCCCGCGCCGACTTCGATGAGCGCGGCCAGTCGTCCACGAACGTCAATTGTCCCACCATCCGGCGACAGGATGCCGGCCAGGAGCTTGAGCATCGTGCTCTTACCGGCGCCGTTCGGTCCGATAAGCCCCAGCGCCTCACCTGATATCGCCTCAAAGCTGACGTCGCGTACGGCCCAGAATTCTCGGGTTTGCGCTCCGTGCCGCCCCCCCTGGGCCGCGGACCACGCGTCCCGGAGCAGCCGACCGAGCGATCGGCACGACGAACCGTAGCGGAACCGCTTGGCAACGGACCGCACCTGTATCGCGGCATGATCCATCAAATCACCTCCGCGAATCGTCGCGACGCACGGCGGAAGCAGATCCAACCCGCCGCCAGTACCAGAAGCGCCACAAAAATCGCGTAGCAGAATGAGGATCGATCCGGCATCCGGCCGTGCAGTAGGCAGTCCCGGTAGGCTTGCATGAGCGGCACCATCGGGTTCCACGAAAGCAACGCGCTCAGTTGCGAGCCGTCATTCGGCACGGGAACCACGACGCCCGAGAGAAACATCCACAATTGAACGACCACGCCGACTCCCTGCCGCACGTCGCGGTAAAAGACGTTGGCCATGGCCAGCAACATTCCCAACCCCACGGTCAGGATAGTCTGCACGAGTACGACGGCTGGCAGCAGCAGGAGCGTCCACCCGACTCGAATGTGCCACGCGCCGGTCAGGTGAAAGTAGATCCCCAGCCCTGCAAGCACACCCAGGGCGATGGCGAAATCCAGCAGCCCGCTCGCCACGGCCGACAGCGGGAACACCTCGCGCGGAAAGTAGACCTTTGTGACGAGATTGCGATTGGCCACCAGCGCGTTCGCGCATCCCGTCAGGCTCTGCGCGAAGAACGTCCACGGCACGAGCCCAGTGAAGACGAACAGGGCATAGGGCATCGGCTCGCCGAGACGCCCGCGCACGTCCACCGCCCGCGTGAAAACGAAGGTAAACACAAGCATCATCGCCACCGGCAGAAGCACCGCCCACGCCAGTCCCAGCAACGATTGCTTGTAGCGCACGCGCACGTCCCGCCATGCCAGGCTCACCAGCAACTGGCGAAAGCGCAAGAGCTCCCGCATCGGGGCAATGGCGTTCGCAGCGCGCACCGCAACCTCCCGCGACGCCGTCTCACAAGGACGGGGTCCCTTGTCTTATCGGTCTATTGTCCTTGGGTCTGAACCGATGCCTTTTGAAGATTGCTCAGCTTGCAGGGAATGCCGTGCGGATCCCCATGCTTCAATTGATAATCCCTCGTCGAATCAGCTCGAACTTGGCGAATTGTCGCAGTTTGACACACCCAGCGGCCGACTCCGGTGCCTGGGCTGTTCGAGTTGCGGTAGCCACTTGCGTGGCGTTTACCTCTTCCGGATCGGGCAACGCCACGATCTCCTTGAGCTGCTTGATTGAGATCCGTGCAGCTTTCTCCTTGATGACATCATGTAGCGCCGCGAAGGTTTCGTCCCGGGCCATGCCCGATTCCGCGAGGCGAAGCAATGGTTCGACGGCGGCCGAACCCAGAGACCTCACCCACGCCCAATCCTCACGCACGATCGCCACGACAGCCTTCTCAGTATCATTGCGAGGGTTCCATCCAAGGCGCTCGAGCATCCACACCGCCGACTGGCGGATGACGATGTCCGGGTCACGCAGACGTTCTACCAGCGGCTCGATCGCACGCTGATCACCGGCGTCGGCCAGTGCCGCTGCGGCGACTTCGCGAAGCGCCGGGTCCTGATTCTTGTCCCGCAGAATTGCTACCAGTGTCTCAATGCCCGCGTCCCCCATCTCGCAAAGCGTCCGCGCTACCGACTGGCTCACCGAGTAGAATCGCATGGCCTCGCAAAGCGGCTTGAGGGCCTCCTGTCCCAGCCGTGCCACCGCCTGCCAGTCCTTCAACGCCATCAACCGCAGCGCCGTACGTCGAAGATCCGGATTCGGGGCCTGCAGCATCTCCAGCGCCCGTGCCGCAGCCTCCCGGACGCACCAGACGCTTTCATCCAGTGCATTTAAAAGCGAATCTACAGCAGCGGTTGCCCCCATCTTTCCCAGTGCCTTGGCCGCAGCGCAGCGAATGATCACATTCTGCTGGGCGTCGAGCATGGCTTGACAGAGCGTCTTGATGGCCTGATCCGTCCCGATACGCACCAAGGCCATGACCGCCCGCTCCCGCGCCGTCGTTGAACCCTCGTTCAGCGCTTCACAAAGTGGTGCAATGGCTGCGTCGCCAACGGTTACGGCATCGGACCAACTCTCATTGATCACCGCCAGGCATGCCAGGGTCGATTCAGACAACCCGTCCCACGCGTAGCGCTTCAGTGCCCACGCCGCCACGCGTCGCGTTTCCAGTGGCAACGATGAATCCCGGACCGTCTCCTCCAGCAGCGCGATCGCCTCCGGCGAACCCACCTGCCCGAGCGCATCCGCCGCATCCCGCGCCGCCCGTGGCGTATCGTGGTGGATGACTTCCCTAAGGGGCTCGAGGGCTGCGGGTCCGAGCTCCGCTGCCGTCAAGTAATCGTCATTCAGGATAGAGACCTGGGCCTGCTGGTTGACTGTCAGATGCTCCCAGAACAGCCTTCGCAGTGCGGCGGCGGCAGCGAAGCGAGTCTGTGCATCCTCGGACTCCATCGCCTGAGTCAGCCATGGCAACACCGCCTCAGCCCCCAGATTGGCCAAGGCGGGGAAAATACAATCGAGAACGATTCGTTCACGCTCGCAGAGCAGTCGTTCTACGAGCGCCTGCGCGGCTCGAGGGTCGCCGATTTCTCCCAACGCCTTCGCAGACGTCGCCCGCACGTCGGCATCGTCGTCGCCCAGCCCGTCCAGCAATGGACTGACGAATCGACGATCCGGATGCGATGACACCTTCTCCAGCGCGCGGATGCGCGTGGTGAAGTTGTTCGATTCCAGGGCCCGAACCCGCCACCAGCGAACAAGCGTGTTCATACGCGTGCCAGGTATGAAGGAACCGACGAGCCAAACACGACGCGGCGCCGGACACGCACACCCACGTCTTGCGCCCAACGCTGCCGCGTCCGACAATCCCTCCCTTCAAAGCATACGAAATGAAATGGTTACGGCGCAGGAAAAGGGCGATAGAAGCCTTGTTATGGGAACATCCGCGCGTCAGTCGACCTGGATCCAGATCCACTTGGCGTGATCGGGATCGACCGCGTAATCCACCGGCAGCGGCGGCGAAGCAAGCTCCCGATAACGCCGGCCGGCCAAGCCACGCCGAATCCGTTCCCGCAATCCGCGCCAGGACATGCGACGGAAGTTCATCGATACAAGGAAGATTCCGCCGGGTCGCAGAACCTCGCTGCTCTGCGCCACCAGTCCGCTCAGGTCCCGGGAGATCGAGAACGATTGCTTTCGGTTTCGACCATGCGCAAATGTCGGCGCGTCCAGAATGATCAAGTCAAACGTTCGATTCTGCTTCATGGACCGCTTCAGAAAGTCTGAAGCCGAAGAGCGCTCGAACGCGAACGCGCCGGGATCGAGCCCGTTCGCCCGGAGATTCTCCTTGCCCCACTCCAACGCCTTGGACGAGAGGTCGACGCTCACCACCGACCGGGCGCCGCCTACCGCGGCCGCTACCGAAAAGCCGCATGTGTACGCGAACAGGTTCAGCACATCGCGCCCGGCCGAAAAATCTCGAACTGCTTTCCGGTTGTCCCTTTGGTCCGGGAATAGCCCCACAGAATAGGACTGATCCGGACGCACCAGAAACCTCAGCCCATGTTCCGTAGCCAGCAAGTCTCCCACCAGGTCCCTGCCGGCTAGCAGCAGAGCTGAGTCCGCCGGCTCGGCACCCGACGCGCCCGCCGTCGAGGCGGAGGTTTTCGCGTAAACCGCCCGCAGACCCAACGCTTCACGATACCACCGCGCCGTCTCCCGCAGACGATCCGCAGCGCCGGATGTCTTGCCGTCAGTGAAAATGAACGCCTCTGCGCCGAATCGTTCGACGATCAGCCCCGGCATCTCCTCCTGCTCGCCGCTCAGAAGGCGGTAAGCGTCCGTGGTCTCGCTGCGGAGAAGAGGAAGCCGTCGAGCGAGCGCCGCGACCAGAGGTCGCGTAAAGTCCCGTTCTCCGCGGACTGCCGCCGAATAATCCGGGGGCAAACACTGCAACCGCGCTCCATCCGGCAGCGCGCCGCGCGGAAAGCCGACGCGCACCAGGTGCAGACAGGTCCCTGTGACGAGTCTTCGCGCGTGCCGCGGCTCATGAAGGGGATCACCCACCAGTCGGTGCCCGGCCGAGCGAAGTTGCGCTCGGAGCGCGTGTGTAGTGGGAGCGGTTGTCCGGCAGACCACGAGTGAGCGCCGCTCGCCCGCAAATAACCCCTGTATCGTCGTGTTGACCCGTTCCGGGGTTGATCCCTGGGGAGTCGAGACTGCCGCATTTCTCGCGCCGCCTTGCTTGCTTCGAACTTCCCTCCGACGCGATCGACCCTTTGATGAACCGTGTCGTTCCGTGATACTGATCGCTCCCCGCCCCACGCGCCCCATAACCACCGCGTGATACTCCTGCCGCACCCGACCACTCCGCCAGACCCCCCGCAGGGCACGCGCAGTCTCCGCATCCCGCGCCAGCATCAGCAGGCCGGATTCATAACGCGCCAGCCGGTTGACCGGTAGCAACTCTTCTTCGCCGAGGAAGGCGCGAAGAATCTCCACGACCCCGTCCACGCTGCTTTCCGGCAGGCGGCTCGTATCAAGCCCGGCGGGCTTCTCGACCACCAGCAACTGCCGGCTGTCGTGAATAATGGGAAGCACATCGTCCCATCGCAATCGGCCGTGACGTTTCTCCAAGCGTTTGCCAGTTCCCGTTGCCATCGCGATCTCTGGGAGACCATCCTCCGGGTTCGGACGCCAAATCCGTCAACCCGGTCATACCCGCCAGCATACGCTCGCGTGCCGATGACCGATAGAGTCGGTGCGTACGAGCCTCTCCCTGGCAGTCGCCAAATTTCGTCGCCGTTAGAAAAGCTGGCCTATCGACCCTAGGATAAGTACGGGCTCCGTTTGCTGCTGTTCGAGAAATGATGCCGGCCCGGATTACCGGCCGCGCTGCGATTCGAATCGTATACTCGGGAGGGAGGCACGGCACGGCGCCCGAGTGCCCTGGTGGTTGGAAACGCGGCAGGCGCTTGATCCGCCCCGCATGAACGTGCATGGTGGGTTATGGACTGGGAAACGCTACGCGACGAATTCCCGATCACGCGGAATTACAACTTCATGAATCACGCGGCCGTGGCACCGCTCAGCCGCCGCGCTGCGGAAGCCGCCCGCCGTTACATTCAGCACGCCGAGGAGAACGCCTACCTGCGCGGGGGGTTCTTCCGTCAGGTCGACCGCGTTCGCGGGCTGGTCGCCGATCTCATCCATGGCAACGCCGATGAGATCGCCTTCACCAAGAACACCAGCGAAGGGATCAGTTTCGTTGCCAACGGCCTGAGCTGGAAGAGTGGCGATAACGTCGTTACCACCAATGTCGAATTTGCCGCGAACATGTATCCCTGGCTTGCCCTGCGCTCCCGGGGCGTGGAAATTCGAACCGCCCTCGAGGAGGACGGGAGGATCCCCCTCGAGCGTGTGCTTGAGCTCATCGACAGCCGCACCCGTGTCGTGGCGATTTCATCGGTCGAATTTGCCAGCGGTTTTCGCAACGACCTGGCCACTATCGGCGAGTATTGCCAGGACAAGGGGGTCTTCTTCTGTGTGGATGCGATTCAGTCGCTTGGCGCGTTCCCCATCGACGTCCAAGCGATGAACATCGACTTCCTCGCTGCCGACGGACACAAGTGGCTGTGCGCCCCGGAGGGGGCGGGCCTGCTCTATGTGCGAAAGGAACTCCAGGGACACCTTCATCCTTCAACCATCGGCTGGTTGAGCATGAAGGAGCCCTTTGCATTCGATAAGTACGCGTTCGAGTTTGCCGACTCGGCCCGCCGCTACGAAGCCGGAAGCCTCAATCTGTGCGGGGTATTCGCCCTGGGTGGCGCCATCGAGTTGATCCGCGAATTGTCCGTGGAACGCATCGCCAAGCGGCTGCTCATGCTGAGCGATCGCCTCGTCGAAGGGCTGCGTCGCAAAAACTACCGCGTGATCAGCTCTCGCAGCGCCACCGAGGCCAGCGCCATCGTTGCCTTCATCTCCGACACGCACGACCACCAGCAGGTGCAACGCCACCTCGAAGCCGAGCACCGCATCGTCATCGCCGTTCGACATGGACGCCTGCGGGCAAGCCCCTATGTCTACAATACCGAGCGCGAAATCGACCAGCTCGTGGAGGCATTACCCGCCCACTAGCGCGAATCAAGATCGTGGGCGGCGAGCCAAGGGCTCCTACCCGCGATAGGCCCCGCCGATACTCAGGACTTTCGCGCCCTCGGGCATAACGAACTTGAACCGTTCCTGATCAATTTCGGGATTGAGAGCGACGTCGGTGTAGTCCACCGAGAGGACTTCCGATCCATCCGGACCAAAGCCGCGCATTCGACGCGTGACTCCGGTCTTCTTGTCAATGAAGACGTGCAGTTGCCTGTACGCACGTGAACTCTCCGGCGGTGCATCGACTTGGACAACGAACATGGGCTTGCCGTCGATCTCGGCCTCCGGAAGCACCGTCATCTTCTCGCCCGCCTTTGCCAATTCCAGCATGCGAAGTCCATTCGGGCTCGTCAGTAGCGAATTGGCGCTCTGCGGAATCACGATGGTCTCGCCGTTGACTTCCCGCACCGAATAGGCTTGATCGCCATTGATGTACATATCGACCTTGAGAATCATACTCTGCGAAACGCCGCGATAGTCGATCCTCTGCGCGTAGCGGATCAGCTCCTTGCCCTCCGACTGGGCGTACTCAATCTTGCCCTTCGAGTCCGACGTCGCCAGCTGCGTCTTGGAAACCGTATGCACATCCGCCGTCAGACTCTTGATCTCCGCCGCCCGTTCCGCGACCGCCTTTTCCACCTCGTCCAGCGTTGGCGTCTCGGCGCCGAGCACGACGCCCGAGAACGCGAGTGTAGCCAGAAGGAAGAGTGATCGAATAATGTGCATCGCAGGCTCCGACATGCCGTGTGATTAAACCCTGCTGACCCAGTTCGCCCCCGCGGAATCAAGTGAGTCCACCTTAACCTTCGGCGAGAGGCGACGCAAACCCCCAGTTGCGCCGGCGTTACGACCCTGATTCACCCGGCGGTTCCTGCATCCGCTCCAACAGACGGCGGCGAAGCGGGCTGGGCTCTTTCCGGTTTGAACCTGACTCGTCCGCTTCCGGATCAACGCGCGTCCCTCGTCCGAAAACCAGCAACACAAACAGCAGGAACCCCGACCCCGCGACCAGCCCCCAATACCATTCCACCCCGTAGGCACTGCACAGCACGTCACCCAGCCCCATCGATGCTACCGCCGTAACCAACGCGTAGGGCATCTGTGTCCAGACGTGCTCCTCGTGCCGGCAGCCGCTGGCAAGCGACGAGAGCACCGTCGTGTCGCTGATCGGCGAGCAGTGATCGCCGAATATCGAACCGGCCAGCACCGCCCCGACCGCGCCATAGAACTGCACCGCTGCGAATTCCGGTGAGATCCCCGGCTCGTGCTCGATGAGCCGAACGGTAATCTCCACCACCGTCGGACAGAGAATGCCCATCGTCCCCCAAGAGGTTCCCGTCGCAAACGAAATAAACGCCGCCGACGCGAAAACCGCCAGCGACATCCACTGCACCGGAAACGCGGCCGCCTTCAAATGCCCTGCAACGACGCTTCCCAGTTGCAGGTCGGTCAGTACCTCCGACAACGACCACGCCAGCACCAGGATCACGATCGCCGGGAACATGCGGGACATGCCTTCCAACCCGGCGTCCATGCTCTCCCGCAGCTTGCACGCCCTCGCCACCGATGCGAGCACGACCGCCACGACGGCGCTGGTCAGCGCTCCATAAAGAATCGACAGATAGCTGTCCGCGTGTTCCACCAGGATGTTCAGCTTGCGCCAAAGTGCATCCGCCTTGGCCAGTGCATCCGGGTCCGTGGCGTAATAGCCTGTGATCATCAGTACACCGACGGTCGTCCCGATGAGCACCAGAACGGGCACGATCCCCAGTACCCAGTTCGGCGTCGGACCCGCTTCGCCGGTCGAATTCCCGAACGGTTCCTGCCCTTTCGACGCAAGACCCTCCGCCGCGCGTCGCTCCGACGCCCGCATCGGACCGAAGTCCCGTCCCGTCACCGCCACCAGCAGTACCATCACCAGCGCGAGAATCGCGTAGAAGCGGTAGGGCAGGCTGTTGATGAACACCTGCATGCCGTTCAAAACGCCCACTCCGCTGCTGTCCATAAGGAACGGCGGGACGAAATCTCCTGTCGCGGTGTCTAACCCGAGTTGAATGTACCCGATCTCCGTGCCGACCCATGTCCCGATCAGCGCCAGCGACGCTACCGGCGCCGCCGTCGAATCCACGATATACGCCAGCTTCGCCCGCGAGAGTCGCAACCGATCGAACACCGGCTGCATCGTCGGGCCGATGATCATCGTGTTGGCGTAGTCATCGAAGAACACGACCAGGCCTGCCAGCCACGCGGTCAGCGTCCCCCGTCGTCGCGAATTCGACGACCCGGCCACAAGCCGAACCATTCCCGCCGTGCCGCCGCTACGAGCCATCACCCCGACGGTGAATCCGATCACCAGCGTGAACACGACGATCATCAGGTGTTCCGGGGTCGCCTTGTCCGATTGCCGGAGGGTGCTAAAGAAAACGTGTTCGACAGCGAGCCGCGCCCCGGCAATCCAGGAGGGTACCCCCGCAAGCGCGTCATCAGGCGGCAGGCACGGCACGAGCATGTACGCCCCGACGAGAAGTCCAATGACAAGTGCGGGGATGACTTGACGCGTGGCGATCGCCAGGAGGATGGCCACGATCGCCGGCATGGCCGACCACAATCCGTAACGCTCACCCGGACTCAGCTTCGATGGCTTGCTCGGCGGCGGCGGATTGGACGGGTCAACCGGCGCCGCATCGTCACCCGGCGGCGGAGAAACATCTGCGGTTGCGGGTGTTTTCGCCGATTCGGCATCGACCGAGTTCGCATTCGTCGCGGTTGGCGGTTCCTGGGCCGATGCGCCGGGAAATGCAATCGCTACGCCAACCAGCAGCAGGCATCCGACAGCCCAAGGCCCCAAGCTCCACTTCCGCGATCGTTTGACCCTCCGTGGTTTCAGTCGCATGGGAGTCCCTCTCCGTTCGCTCCGAGCGCGTCAAAGCGGCTTTCGATTGCGGACGAGCCTGCCCGTCTCGATGGACCCTTGCGCGAGAGGCGAACGGTCACTGACTTCGTTTCCCGGCCACGTGTCCGACGCCATCTCCCGGCATCCCCGGAGCCCGCTCCATTCGTCCCCGGAATGCGTGCGCCCGATTGCGTCCGCGCGCCCCCGGGCCCGATCTCCTACGATTCGATCCCCAGATCATGCTTCGTGAACAGCGCCACGAACGCAAACCCGGCCCCCTCGATGTTCTCCCTCGCGCCTTCCTGCCGGTCGATCACCGCCACGATCCGCTCGACCGTCGCCCCAATCTCCCGGATCAGCTTGGCCGCCTCCAGCACCTGCCCGCCCGTCGTGGCGATGTCCTCCACCAAGAGCACGCTGTCGCTCGCCGTGAGCTTTCCCTCGAACGGCTTCGAAGTCCCGTAGTCCTTCTTCGCATTGCGGATGATCACGAAGGGCTTGCCGCAGGCCATCGACGTGGCCGCTGCCAGCGGCACCCCGCCCAACTCCGCCCCGGCAACGAGCGTAGTCGACTCACCTACATATTTCGCAAACAGTTTGCCCAACTCACCCAGAATGTCCGGCTGGGTCTCGAAAAGGTATTTGTCCAGATAATACTTGCTCTTCCGCCCGGAGCGCAGCGTGAAATCACCCTCCAGGTAGGCCGCCTCTTTGATTCGCTTCGCAAGGTTCATGCAACAATCTCCCCGCGGAATCGGTCTTCCCGGCTACGTTGGGCCCGACGTGCGGATCAGATTCCGGCCCGCAAGTCATTTCTTGCGCGCGGGTGCCATGCCCACGTTTCGCTTCGACGCGTAGGCATGTCGGTCATCGACTCCTGCCACATACCCGATTCCCCCTTTCATACAGCCAACTCGCTCTCTCGACCCAGCAAACTCGCATACTTCTTCCGCACCGGTTCCACGTGATCCCGCACAAATCCATCTACCTGCTGCGGCGCCAGACCAATGAAAGCCGCCGGATCAACCGCCTCGTCAATGTTAACCCCCGCAAACGCCGAATCGGAGCGCAAGCGATCCAGCAGGTCGTTGGCCTTGCCCTCATTCTTCACCCGCGCGGCCGCCGCCTGGGCATGCTGACGGATGCGCTCGTGCAGCGCCTGCCGATCTCCGCCTGCGGCAACCGCAAGCATCAGAATCCGCTCCGTGGCCATGAAGGGCAACTCGGCCCGCAGCCGATTTTCAATGACCTTCGGATACACGACCAACCCGCGCGCGACATCCGCCACAATTCGCAGCATCCCATCCGTCGCCAGAAAGGCCTCGGGCAACGCCAAACGTTTGTTGGACGAATCGTCCAATGTTCGCTCGAACCACTGCTCCGCCGCCGTCTGAAGCGGCGAATTCACCAATGAGAGCACGAAGCGCGCCAGCCCCGTGGCCCGCTCACAGCGCATCGGATTGCGCTTGTATGCCATCGCACTCGAGCCGATCTGGTCCTTTTCGAATGGCTCCTCGATCTCCTTGAACCCCGCGAGAAGCCGGACGTCATTGCAAAACTTGTGCACGCTGACCGCAATCCCGCTCAGCGTGCCCACAATTTCCGCGTCGACTTTCCGCGAATACGTTTGTCCCGTGACCGGCTCCACCCGGTCGAACCCGAACTGCTGTGCCACGTCGCGCTCTAGAGCGACGACCTTCTCGTGGTCACTTCCGCAAAGATCGAGAAAACTCGCCTGCGTACCCGTCGTTCCCTTGACTCCACGGAATCGTAGCGTCCCGATGCGATGTTCCACTTCCTCCATGTCACGAACGAAGTCCCAGCACCACGTCGCAGCCCGCTTACCCACCGTCGTCGGCTGGGCCGGCTGGAAGTGTGTCAGGCCCAGGCAGGGCAATTCCCCGTACTGCGATGCAAAGCCCCCCAGCCCGTCAATGACGTTCGCCAGCCACTCCGCGATCCACCGAAGTGCATCCCGCTGGATGATCAGATCCGCATTGTCCACGACAAATGCGCTGGTCGCCCCCAGGTGGAGAATCCCTCGCGCCTTGGGCGCGATCTCTCCCCACGCGTGGATGTGCGCCATCACGTCATGCCGGAGGTGCTTTTCGAGCTCCGCCGCCCGGGTGAAGTCAATCGACTCCAGCGTTTGCTCCAGTTCCTCAATCTGCTCGCCCGTAACGCCCAGTCCCGTCCGCTGCTCGGCCTTGGCCAGCGCGATCCACAACCGTCGCCACGTGAGAATCCGATGGCGGGCCCCGAACAACTCGCTCATCCACCGCGAGGCGTAACGCTCCACAAGCGGAGATTGGTATACGTCGTGATTGGACATCCCAAGGCCCGGTGAGATAGCCTGTTGTGTCGCCGGCGATGGCGATGCGAAAGACGCATTGTAACCGCGCGCCGCGGCCCGGTCACGGACCCCTGTCGCCGGCTCGCCACTGGAACCAATCGCCTCCGCACGCGAGTGTGATTTGTGATTTCTGTTGGAGTGCCGCGATTCGAACGTTAGCCCGGTGACGCCATATGACCTGTCGAACCATTGCAATCTTGCCGATTCTAGCCCTATTGCTCGTCGCCGGTTGCGTCCCCCTGATCAGCGACGGCGCCGCACGCCCCGATCCTCCCGGCGACCTTGCCGTCTCCATCACCGGCCCGTCTTCGCTTCCCGAGGGCACCACCGCTTCCCTCACCGCGATGGCCGCCTCCGGCACGCCTCCCTATGTCTACCGCTGGATTCAGAATGACGGCCCGGCCGATCTCGACCTGCAATCCTCGGACACCCCGGCGATCACCGCCTCGCGATTTCCCGAACCCGGCCGGTACTCCTTCCGGGTTACTGCCACGGATGCCACCGGCGCCACCGGCCGGGCATTCTTCGCCATCGACGTCCGCAGCGTCCTCGATACCGACGTCCCCGACCTCGCCGTCATCGGCGAGCCGACTCCACTCCGCGTGGACGTGGCCGATGAAGTCAAAGAGTACGCGGTCGCGTGGCAGATCATCTCCGGCGACGCAACGATCGAAATTCCCGAGGACGAGCAGACCGCACTCACCGTTTCCGCTCCCGAAACCGTGAATCTGCGGGTCAGGGTCGTCGCCAACGCGGAGCCTGACCTGGAGGCCACCCGGGACTTTGAAGTCGTCGCCGTCCCCAGCCTGTCACCCCGGGTCACGATCGAAACGCGCTTCGGCGCCGTCACGCTCGAACTCGATGGCCAGGTCGCCCCCCGGCACACCGCCGCCTTCCTCCGCTACGTGGACGACGGCTTCTACGACGGCCTCCTTTTCCATCGCATCGCCTGCCAGTCCCCGACCGCCACCGACGACTGCGAGCTCTTCGTCCTCCAGGGCGGCGGGTACTTCCGCGCCGAAAGTGGCGACCTGGAACTCCGCGAGCCGACCCGTGGCACCATCCCCGCCGAAGTCAACGACGTCATCACCAATGCCATGCCCTATTCCGTCGCCATGGCCCTCCGCGCCGTTCCCGGAACGAGAGACTTCGACGTCGACTCCGCCGCCACCGAGTTCTTCATCAACCTCGCCGACAATGCCTTCCTCGACGAACAGGGCTTCACCGCCTTCGCCCGCGTCGTTGACGGCACCGATGTCGTCGACACGATCACCGCGCTCGACCGCGAACAGAGCCCCATCATTACCGGCGAGGTTTCCCTACCCGTTGAAGACGTTATCATGGAGCGCGTGTATCGGGCGCCGCAGCCATAAAGCACGCACCTTGTCACGGAACCGACGGCATGGTCACCTTTGAAGATCCCACTCGCACACTCGAAGACCTCTCGGCCCGGATCGTCGCCCTCCGGGACTCTCTTTGACTACGACGCCAAGCTTGAAGCGCTCAAGGCCGTCGAGGCCGAAATGAGCGCCCCCAACTTCTGGGATGATCCCGAGAAAGCCCGGGAGACCGTCGGCCGCCTGAAATCCGTCAAGGCCGTCGTCGACCCCGTCCGCGGCGCCGTCGCCCGTGCCGACGACCTCCGCGCCATGTCCGACCTGCTCAACGAAGAAGACGATCCCGCCATCGCCACGGAGCTCGACGAAGGCCTCGCCGGGCTTCAGCGCGAGGTCGATCACATCGAGTTGCTCACGCTCCTTGCCGGACCCAACGACGCCCGCAATGCCTATTTCAACATCCAGGCCGGCACCGGCGGAGACGACGCCTGCGACTGGGCCGAGATGATGCTCCGCATGTACCTCCGCTTCTTCGAGCGCAACGAGTACGACGTGGAAGAGCTGTCCATGCGCTACGGAGAGAATGCCGGCATCCAGTCGTGCAGCCTGCTCATCAAGGGCCCGTACGCTTTCGGCTATCTCTCCTGCGAAATGGGCGTGCACCGCCTCGTGCGCATCTCACCCTTCAGCGCCCAGGGCAAGCGCGAGACCAGCTTCGCCTCCGTCGACGTGCAACCCGAGCTCGACGACATCGAGATCGATATCGATTGGGACGAGGACGTTCGCGAGGACACCTACCGCGCCGGCGGCAAGGGCGGCCAGCACGTCAACAAGACCTCCTCGGCCGTCCGCCTCACCCACCTCGCCACCGGCATCGTCGCCCAGTGCCAGAACGAGCGATCCCAGCACAAGAACCGCAACACCGCCCGCCGCATGCTCGCCGCCCGCCTCTACCAGGTCGAGCAGGCCAAGCGCGACGCCGAGCTCGCCAAGTTCTACGGCGAGAAAGGCCAGATCGGCTGGGGCAACGCCATCCGCAGCTACTTCCTCTACCCGGAGCAGCGCGTCAAAGACGCCCGCACCGGACACGTCACCTCCAACACCCAGGGCGTCCTCGACGGCGAAATCCTCGACTTCATCGACGCCGAACTCCGCCGCCGCGCCGCGGCCAGACATAAGTAAAGTCCGGATTGTGGCCCATACTTGCAGTGCATCCCCCGACGCACCACTTCATCGTGTGCCACGCTCACGTCTCGCATACGTGCCCTTACGGGTTGTCGGGGTTTAGCACTCGAGCTTGGCTGAACCGCCTCGCTCATCGACTCTGAAATGACTCCAAGACGGTCAGGAAATGCACCACATCGGCCAGATCGACGTCGCCGTCCTCGTCATAATCGGCCGGCGTACACTCGATCGTTGCATCCTCGTCGGGACCGCTCAGACATGCCGCAAATTCACTGAAGTCCACCAGGTCTAGGTCGCCATCGCAATCCAGTTCGCCGGTCACTGGCTGACCCGGGACGGCCAGCCGCGAGTGCTTGACGACCCCATTCCCACCCGAGCCGTTCGGAACGAGGTAGAGGTCCATTCCATCCTGCGAGACGCCGATGCCAAGGTCCGGACCCGGCGTGCTCAGGTCAGGCTGATAGACCGGGGGACCAAAGGCGGCCGAAATGGAGGAACGAGTACTCTTCCAGACGTCGTAATTACTCGACCCCGACGGACCAATCGCCGTGAAATAGAGCGTCCGTCCGTCCCCTGTAAGCGTCGATGACCGCGCCGAGTAACCCTCTAGAGACGCGATCGGATGGGGGCTCGTCCATGGATCATTGACCGAATTTCGCGACGCTGTCCAGAATCGCATGGCACCTGACCGGTCCGAAGCAAAAACGCAGTGCAGTTCATCCGCGGTCAGCGTTATCCGCTCATCGCGCGATGTTGTATTGAGGCTGCTGATGAGAACCGGCGCACCCCACGCCGTTTGCCGATTCGCGCGTTCACTCACCCAGAGATCGCTTACTCCGCCCCCGACCTTTCGTGAAAAATAGAGTCGTCGCCCATTGCCGGATACTACGGGGAAATAGTCATGGAGGTTATACCCGAGAATACTTACTTCATTGACCCGAACGGGGGTGGCAAATGTCTCGCTGGGATTGGTTCGAGAGGCCTGGTAGATGTCCCCTTGCGCAAATCCGTCCCGCTCACTTCCGATGTACATTTCCAGGCCGTCCGAGGAAATGGACACATCCCAATCCTCTCCGGAACTGACCTCCGGGATCAGCTGGGGCGTTGTCCACTTCACGGGCGGAAAGTCACCCAGTGACAGATCGGCCCCCGAGGCCGCCGATTTCGGATCGCTCGTCTCCGTCGCACCGCTCAACCCCCGCACACCGTCATTACCGTATGGTGAGGAGTCCGCAACGACCTGGCCGCTCCGTTCCTCCGCACGCCAATAACCCGCCAGACCCGGCTCGTCGCCGTGCAACGCCCGTTCCATATATCCACGGATGTCGCAGTAGCTCAGCGTCGTACGCCACAAACGAACCTCATCGATTCGACCATCGAACCCCGCTTGACCGCCGCCCATGCTGCCAAAAATCACCGGGGCGGATGCATTCGATTCCATCAGGACCGATATCGGCTGCCAGTCCCGCTCGAGTCCGTTCACGTGCAGCCGGATGATTCCTTCCGCCGGATCGTAGACGCCCGCAACGTGTGTCCATTCAGCGCCGATGGGCGCCGCGATTCGCTGGATCGTTCCAAACGCGTTTCCCACGCGAAAATGAACCTGCCCGTCCCAGACCTCCAGTGCATAGGGAACACGCCCGCTTCCAGCCAAGACCTGTGCGACCACCGGGACGGGGTTTTCGAAATCCGGATCTCGGGCCCATAGCCACGCCTCAATCGTCCAGCCGCCCGTGCCGGAGTAGCCGAGCTCCGCCGCCGCCGGCACCACGACCAGATCATCGACCCCGTCAAAATCCAGAGACGAGCCGGACTCCGTCACGTGGTATTGAATCGTTACCCCAAGCGACGCATCCGCCGATTGGTCCCCGAAATCAAAATGGGCGTGGATGATTTCAGTTACATCCACATCCGTCACCGCGTATGTGTGTAAATCACCCAGCGATCCGATGGAGGCGAAGTCGCCATGCTCCAACGAAAACTGCGCGAAGAGAGTTACGTCGAACTCGAGCTCTTGATCAAACCCGGCAATCGCGTGGTAGTATGTTGTCGACCACTCCTCCACAGTGGTGGGGCCTTCAATGCGCAGCGACGTCAATTCCTGAGCGAGACTGTATTGCCCTCCGATAATCAGCACCGTCGCCGCTAACCATCCGGCCTTTGACAACATGGCTTGTTCCTTTATATGAATCGCGTGGCCCATATCGTAACGGGGCGGATCGCCCAGTTCCAACGAGTAAATGATGACGAAGCCCCCGGAATTCGTGAAGAATATTAGTTAGTACGGCTGACGAAATAGCAGAGACGACTGACGGCGGCGTCCGCCAGCAGCCGGCCACGTCCTCCCTTCGTGGACGCACCCCATCCCGAACCGGCGTGGCCCGTCTTTTGCCACCCGCCCCGAACTCTGTGGCCCGCTGCCCCACTGCCTCTCTTCCCCTTCGTGCCTCCGTGGCTTCGTCGCTTCGTGGCTTACCTCTTGTCTCGTGCCCACTTGCCGCGCGTGATCACTTTATTTGCGCATTCGACTGAGCGCCCCTGCGCGTTATTACCTGTAGAGGAGCGCGATGCTCCGACAGCCCGAACGAGTGTTACGCATAACCCGTGAGGCAGACTCGCTCCGCCCACGGGCTGGAGAGCGTTGATGAACATCTCGAACCTGAGAGATGCCCACCCCGCCTGCCCCCGCCTTGGTGGACCCCGCTCTACGGGAATGCGCCCGTTCCCCGTAGCCCAACGCGCGCCGCCGCCTCTCGCGGCTGCCTACCAACTCCGACACTTTTTCTAATGGCCGTGGTCCGACCGTTGTGGCATGATCATGACGGTTAAGTACCACAATCGATAAGGAGTACTCCCATGCCCGGCCGCGAACCAGCGCTCTACCTCCAGGAAGAGATTCTCCTCCTCGCCCTGCGCGACGAGGCGGGCACGGTTGCCGCCGACCACACCTACCACTTCGCCCTGGGTGGCGCGATCCTGTCCGAGCTGCTGCTCGGCAATCGCATTGCCATCGACGAGGGCAGGTCCCGCGACCACACGGCCGGCTTCGGCGCATGGCTCAGGCAGGCATTCACGGAGAAGAATCTCGTCGATCTGGCGGACAACCGGCCGCTGGGCGATCCGCTGCTGGACGAGTGTCTCGGTCGCATCGCCACGGCCAAACGCCGCGCTTCCATGAAAACCTGGATCACGCGCTTCGCCCACATTGGCAAGCTCCAGCATCGCATCGCCGAGGGTCTCTGCCGCCGCGGCGTTCTCCGCGCCGATACTGGAACGATCCTGCTCATCTTCAAGCGGAGGATCTACCCCGAGCTCGATCCCCGCCCCGAGCGCGCCGTCATCGAGCGCCTCCGCAAGGCGATTTTCACTGACACCCGCGAGATCGATCCCCGCACGGTCGTACTGATATCCCTTGCCGATAGCGCCGGCGTCCTCCGCATTCCGTTCGGCCGCAGGGAACTCCGCGCTCGACGCAAGCGCATCGAACAGATCACCAGTGGGGAACTTATGGGCAAGGCCACGAAACAGGCCATCCAGGCAGCCCAGGCGGCCGTGGCTACGGCCGCTTGCGTTCCCGTCATCGTGGCCGCCACGGCCTCCAACTGACCGTTGTACGTGGCCGTCACAAACTACCCTCGACCCATTGCGGGCAGCGAGCAGTCGGGACAGTGGCAACGTACGTTTCACAGTCTTCCCGGTATTCAGGCGCCCCCAGGGGCGCCAAACTGAATCAAGTGATGGTGACAATATAGTGTCACACGAGTTCGATTAGGTCATACACAAAGCCTCGGCCTGAGCGCCTGATCAGGGGACACGGCTGCACTGAAGAACCGACTCAACACCATGAACGAAGGAAAACCCGGAATTATCAATCGAGCCCTTCGATTCCCGGAACAGCGCCTCGTTGGGTCGGCCGGTGCTGCGGTATCTGCAACATGCACTCACCTTGGAGTCTCTTGCGAGGCTGCGACCACTTACCGGCCGTGTTCCTCGTTTAACATCGAGGTCTTCGCTGGTGTAACGAACTGCCTCAATTGTGGTTTGCCAGGGTTGACCCTGCCGGCAGCAATTCGATTGCCCGGTTCCCTCGCGGCAAAGTTCGCTCGCTTTCCAGGACTCTGTTGATAATCCGCTCGCGAGAACTTTACTCAGAATTCTGTTGGCGAATCTGGCCTCGGTGTTACCATTGGATTCCGCACGAAGACCAAGGGATCCGTATTGCACTCTTGAGATTGCCGGGGGGAGATAATGAAATACTCGATGCAGATCATCGCGTCTTGGGCGGTCGGAATTCTTGCGTTACCCGGTGCATTCGCCCAGTCCACCGGCGGACCGACGTTGTGCGTTGAGATCCAGGCCGGCGCATATCCTGATTCCACCTGCTACGACGAGGGCGAAGTCGTCGACGCACGCATTGCTCTGGGCGCCAGCACTGAGCCTGTCGCGGGCGGAAGGATCGTGCTGCAGTACGACCCGGCCTGCTTGGATCTTGTACACGTCGGCGCGTGCCCGGGCAGCCCGTACGCACACGTGTTGACAGCCGCGGTGAACGAATCCTTGGGGACCATTGTTTACGCCGTGTCGAGTGCGAGCAGATCGGACCGGGTGGAGAGCAGCAATGGCAGCATTCGATTGCCGCAGGCCCAATTGACGGGACCGGCAGACCTCGGTTGCCTGACATTTGTCAAGACGGCCGACTGCACATCGTGCGCCGTCTGCTTGGTCGAAGATAATCCACAAGACACGTACCTTTGGAATGCGATCGGGACGTTGATCACGCCCGACGCCTGCGGTTGCAGCGCACCCCTTCGCCGCAACGGCGATCTGTCACTCACCTCGCCGAGCGGTGGCACCTACACGGCCGACTGCGACACCTTGGCGCGACTGGTAACCTGGAGTGCGCCCGTAGCTGCCAATGACTCATGCGATACGGATCCGTCGATGGTGTGCACCGCGGTACATGACGGGGGACAGGCGATTCCCGCGAGTACGATCACGAATGGTGGCCTGCTGCCGGTGGGCACAACATCCTTCGCTTGCACGGCATGGAACGACTGTGGCGATACCGTGACGGGCGAATGGGTCGTGGAAGTGGAGAACGAGGTTGCTTTGGATGTCGTGGTCGAACTGTCACCGGAGATGATTGCCGACACGTTTAACCGCTGCATCAACTTCAACCTCTTCACTGATTGCGGCACGATGCCGGAGACCGTGTGCGAGACCGTGCATTTCGGCGAACCGCCGGCGCCGGACCACTTGGGCCGCGCCACGCTCACGGTGCCGGCTGCCAACTATTCTTGCATCGCGGCACAGGATATCCTGCACACGCTGGCCGCCTGTGACGTGCCAGTCTGCAATCCCGCCCAGTGGGACAGCGACAACGAGCGCGAGGGAACGGGCAAACTGTCAGTTTCGTATGTCGGCGACCCCGGCCAGGGCGGCAACTGGCTGACCGGCGGAAACCTGGATGCCTGGAAGCCCGGCATCTCCTTCAGCAGCGCCAATACGATCAATATCCTGGACTACGTAACACTCATGAGCGAGATCGGGAACGGCGCATCCTACCCACCGCATGGCGACACCGAGTGCGATTCCTCCAGCTGCACGCTCCCCGGCCCGCACGGCGATATCAACGCCGATGGCATGGTGGACAGTCTGGACTTCTCCTTTGTGGTCGACAACTTTCTGATGCAGAGCCCGCCTTGCTGCTGTACCCCGCCCGCTGCGACTGCCCCGGGGGCACGCACATCGATCACGGTGAAGGAACTGGGCGAAATGGGCCTGGGCCAGGCAGCGGTGTACGCGGATATCGACCGAAACGCCGTGGTCGACATGGAGGACATTGCCCTGTACATGCAGGGAACAGAGCCCGACGGAGGGAGCGCCGGCTCCTCACAGGGTAATTAGGCCGGCCCGCGGAGACGACTTTCGGACATGCCGCGGCGGCCGATGCCGACCGGTGCGGGTCGCCATGATCGGCTCTAAAACGGCACCACGTCGTCGCGCCCCTGGTAGCCTTCATAGCTCTCGGGACCGACGTAATGGTTGGCAAACCGCGTCAGCTTCTTGTTGAAGGTAAGCGTGACGGAGCCCGTCGGGCCGTTGCGCTGCTTGGCCAGGATCAGCTCAGCCAGACCCGCTGACTCTTCTTTTTCTGGGTGATAGTACTCTTCACGGTGGATAAGCAGGACCATGTCCGCGTCCTGCTCGATGGCCCCGGACTCGCGCAGGTCGCTCATCAGCGGCCGCTTGTCCGTGCGACCCTCGGGCATGCGGTTGAGCTGGGCCATGGCGATAACCGGAATGCCCAGTTCCCGGCCCAGGCCCTTGAGCCCCCGGCTGACCGTGGCGATCTCCACCTGGCGACTCTCCGCCTTGGGGGTGTGCATGAGCTGGAGGTAATCCACGTACACGGCCTGGATGTCATACTGCTGTTTGAGCCGCCTGGCCGCGGAGCGCAATTCCATCGCGGTCATCCCCGGCGTATCGTCGATGTACAGGGGGGCGCTGGCGAAATCCTCGCAGGCCTCCACGAGCGTGCGCTTGTCCGCCTCGCCAAGCATGTGCCGGCGAAGCTTCTGCGCATCGATGCCCGTATGGGCGCAGACCAGTCGCTGCGTCACCTGGTCGGCACTCATCTCCATCGAGAAGAATGCCACGGGCCGATGCTGGTGCATGGCTGCATTCAAGGCCATGCCCAGGCCCAGTGCGGTCTTTCCCATCGAAGGCCGGGCGGCAACGATGATAAAGTCACCCGGCTGGAATCCCGCGGTCAGCTCATCGAGCTGCGTGAAGCCCGACGGCAAGCCCGTCAGAGGACTGCCGTCACGCTCCTGAATGAGATTCTTCAGGCGAATGATCGCGTCTTTGACCGCGATGGTGTGACCGGCGCCGCGCCGTTCGGTGACCTCGAACATGCGCCGCTCGGCGAAGTCGAGAATTTCCCGGGTTTCTTCGACGGCGCTGTAGGACTTTTCGGTGATCTCGTGGGCGCAGCGAATCAGGTCGCGCAGCGTGCCCTTGTCGCGAACAATGCGGGCGTAATGCTCGGCATTCGCCCAGTCGGCGAAGCTCTCCGCAAGCTGGATCATGTAGGCGTGGCCGCCCACGAAATCGAACAGCTCGCGGCGACGTAGTTCGTCGGAAACGGCCACCAGGTCGATGGCCTTGGCGGGGTTGTCGTAGAGATCGACGAGGACTTCGAAGAGATTCTGATGGACGGGGAGGTAGAACCAGCCGCTGTCTTCCCGGCCGATGAGGGGGATGACCTCGGCGATGGCGTCCCGGCTCATCATCATCGAGCCGAGCAGCGCCATTTCAGCATCCAGATCGTGGGGCGGCAGCCGATCGGACAGCGCCGCACCCACGGGCTTGGCTCTAGTCGCGCTCGGACTCGTCGCCATCGCCTTCGGCCTCCATGCGCGGGGCGTGCTGGGCCGATGCCTCCGCCTTCAGCGATTCCTCGTCACCTTCCTCGCCCGGTGCCTTCTCGCGCAGTACCCAGACCTTGATGGTCGGGCGGAGGTCCTCGGCCAATCGCAGATCCACGCTGACCTTGTCGAGGTTGCGAATCGACCGGTCGAGCACGATCCAATCAGGCTTGACGTAAAGCTGCTCGCCTGCCAGCGCCTCGGCGATCTCCCGGGTTCCGACGGAGCCGTACAGGTGGCCTTCCTCGTTGGCCTTGGCGTAGATGGAGACCTCCACACCTTCGAGCTTTTCCGCGAGTTTCTCCATTTCGGTCCGGCGCTGGGCGCGCTCCAGCTCGGCCTGTCGGCGAGCCTCGGCCAGGCGGCGCATGTTGGCGTCGGTGGGTTCCGTTGCCAGACCCTGGGGCACCAGATAGTTGCGGGCGTAGCCGGACTTCACCTCGACAACGTCGCCCACGATGCCGAGCTTCTCAACGTTCTTACAAAGTAGCACTTTCATGGTGCCCGTTACTCCATCTTTCCAACGCAGCGCGATACGCACATCGATCGCGCCCGAACTTCCGACCTCTCTTCGATTGATCCCTCCAACGACACGAAGCCGCTGCGGGATCGGTGCCCCTAGAAGGGGATATCATCATCCGATGGGGGCGGGGGCTCGTCGTACCCCGGCCCGCTGTCCTGGCTTCGCCCGCCGACCGGTGCCGGCTGACCGCGGCGCTCCGAGCCGCGATTCTCCGGACCGCGCGATTCGTTGCCCTGGCCGCCCACAAACGTGAAATTGTCGACCAGGACTTCGTGTTTGCTGCGCTTGTCGCCTTCCGGCGTCGTCCATTGGTTCAGCTGCAATCGTCCCTCGACCAAGACCGAGCGTCCCTTGCTCATGTACTGATTGAATGTTTCGCCGCCGCGCCCGAACACGGTGCAATCCACAAAGCACGTTTCCTCTCGCTGATTGCCGTCCTTGTCCCTCCAGCGATGGTTTGTGGCCAACCCGAACTTGCACACCGCCACGTTCGATGCGGTGTAGCTGAGCTGTGGATCGCGCGTCAGGTTACCGAGCAGGATGATCCGATTGAAACTGGCCATGTCGGTCCTCTCCAGTCAGCGCCAATCTTGCACCGTCGCCGCAGCGACTCCGTGCAAACCAGCCAATTCGGGAACTAGTCCGAACCGCCGGATGCCACGGATTCCTCACGTGCCTGATCTCGGTCGCGGTCGCGGTCCCGGTCGCGACGACGACGGTCGTCTCCGCCGCGATCACCGCGGAACGATCCCTCGCCGCCCGAATCATCACCGTCGCCCCGCGAGCCCTCATCCCCTCCACCGGGCTCGCCGTCGAGGGATGCGCCGCGGGCCTCGGCCGCCCGCTCCATCATCTCCGGCGTGATGCCGTCGGCCCGAAGGACGAGCGCCCGGAGGACATTCTCTGACAGGCGGATGTCGCGCTCCAGGGGGTCAATCTTCTCCGGCGCGGCGCGGAAGTACGTCAGCACGTACACGCCGCGCTTGCGACCCTTGACCTTAAACGCCAGACGACGCTCATCCCATTTCTTGCAGAAGACCAGCTCTGCCTCGGCTCGGGACATCAGCCGCTTGATCTCGGCTTCACAATCCTCCCACGACGCGCCGAACGTCGGGTCGAACAGATACATTGCTTCATATTGATTGGGCGTCAAGATCGAACTTCTCCTCTACGCAAACCACTGCGTCACTGGGCGCTTACGACGTCGGTATCACGTCACCGTTGAACATGCTCATGGTCCGCTCGGGCCCGTTGGTCACCCAGCTCTCAGCCGCTTCCGCGGAGCGAACCCGAACAATGGCCATGACCTCTTCCTCCTCGGGCGGGAACCGACCCAGCACATAGGAGGCGCCGTCGCCGACGGCCGCCCCGATTCCCAAACGCAATCGACAGAACTCCTCCGAGCCCAGCCGATTGATCAAGTCCTGCAAGCCGTTATGACTTCCCGCGGAACCGCCGGCACGCATCCGAATGCGGCCCACCGGAAGCGCCAGGTCGTCGGTGATGACCAACAGGTCGGGCAGCTCCAGCTTGTAAAAGCGACCGGCTGCCATCACCGCCTGCCCCGAGCGATTCATGAACGTCGTGGGTTTCATCAAGCCCACGCGCTCGCCCGCGAACGCCGCGAGGTCGAACCAGCCGTGAAACTTCTCGGCCGAGAGGTTCGCGCCCCAGCGTTTTGCCAGGATGTCGACCACGTCGAACCCGACATTGTGTCTCGTGCCCGCGTACTGCGGACCAGGATTGCCGAGTCCCACGATCAGCTTCACGGCAGCACTTTTCTCGCCGGTCAAGCGGCGGCCGACATTCGAGGCCTGCTAATCTTCTTCCTCCTCCTTCTTCGCACGCGTGATGCGCTCCGGCTCGGCCGAGGTCTCGCCTTCCGCTTCACCCTCCTCAGCAACCTCCTCCTCTTCGACGCCCTTGGCTCGGACAATGGCGACGATGGCATCCGGATCGGTGATGGCCTTGACACCCGGCGGAAGCTCGAGGTCCTTCACCAGCAGCGATTGCCCCAATCCGAGGTTGGTCACGAGCGGGTGGAGAACGTCCGGAATCTCGGTCACACGACATTCGACCTCGATGCTGGCCAGCACCGGGTCGAAGATACCGCCTTCCGATACACCCTTGGGCGTGCCGCGCGGCTCAACGCCAACGTTGACTCGGACGCGCTCGTGAACATCGACGCGCATCAGGTCCACGTGGATCACCTCCGAATCCAGGTGATTGTGCTGCACTTCCTTGATCAGGTACTGCTGGGCTTTGCCGTCAACCTTCAAGTCCAGCGTGCGCGCACCGTGGTGCAGAGCGACTTCGACGTCGTGGCGGTTGAGAACCACGTATTCCGGCGGTTGGTTGTGCCCGTAGATCACCGCGGGGAGCAGACCCTCCTCGCGCAGGGCGCGTGAGGGACGAGTTCCGAGATTCTCCCGGCGCCGGGCTGTCAGGTGTACGACTTCCATCTTGTTTTCCGTTTCTCCGCCGAGCGCCTTGCCGTTCCGCAGGCGGGCGCTCGATCATGACCATTCCACGCGAAATCCGGCGTCGATCAGCAAAACAAGGCACTGACCGAGCGATGTTCATGAATACGCCGGATGGCTTCTCCTACCAGATCCGCCACGGACAATACCGTGAGATTCTTCAAACGCCGCGTGACCTCATCCCGCACCGGGACGGTGTCCGTCACGACGATTTCGTCGACGTTGGCTTCGACCAGCCGATCCAGTGCGGGACCGACGAACAGACCATGCGTTGCCCCGACGTAGACGCCCTTCGCACCGCACTCGCGAACGATCTTGGCGGCCGAACACACCGTGCCGGCCGTGGTGATCATGTCGTCGAACATCATCACGTTGCGACCTTTCACGTCACCGATCACGCTGACGGCGATGGCCTCGTCGCCCGAGACGCGCCGTTTATGAATCACCGCGAGATCGCTGCCGAGGCGCGAAGCAAAATCATTGCCGAACTTGATGTTCCCCACGTCGGGCGAGACGAGCACCGGATTGGGGATCTTCCGGCCGAGAAAGTGGTTGGCAATCACCGGCGCGGCCGTCAGGTGGTCCAAGGGGATGTCAAAGAACCCTTGAATCTGGTCGGCGTGCAGGTTCATGGTGAGCACGCGATTGGCCCCAGCCTTGGTGAGCATGTTGGCGACGAGCTTGGCGGTGATGGGCGTGCGACCTTCGGCCTTGCGATCCTGCCGGGCGTATCCGTAGTACGGAATGACCGTGGTGATTCGCTTGGCGCTCGCCCGGCGAAGCGAGTCCATGAAGATGAGCAGTTCCATCAGGTTGTCGTTGACCGGCGGACAGGTGGATTGAACGATGAAGCAATCCTGCCCGCGCACGTCGTCTTCGATCTTGACGATCGTTTCCCCATCGGGGAACCGGCCCGTCGTGGCCCGGCCGGGCCTGAGCCCAAGGTAGGCGCAGATCTTCTCCGTGAGGGTACGGCTCGCCGAGCCGCCGAAGACAACGACGCCCGAGGCGTCACGGTCCGAAGATCGTTGGCTTGCCCAACTCATCATGCCCGCCTGGCTCCACCCATTGGCTCTGCCGCCCGCACGTCGCCTGTTTCGATCCGCTCTCCGCGGCGAACGTGCGCGTAGGGGCCGATCCGGCAGTTCGATCCGACTCTGGCACCTGCGCCGATCAGGGAGAACGGTTCGATGACGGAATCGCGGCCAATTTCCGCGCCGACCTCGATCCACGTGTTGTCGGGATCGACAATGGTCACGCCGGCCCGCATGAAGGAAAGCTGGATGCGGTCCTGCATGACCCGTCCGACCCGGGCCAGATCGAGCCGCGAGTTGATGCCCTGGGCATCTTCCCCGGCGGCACGAACCGACGCCAACACATGTTCACCGTTCTTTCGAAGCACCTCCACCGTATCCGTAAGGTAGATTTCTCCGGTGTCCGGATTCGGCTCTACGTTATTCAACGCAGCGAACATCCGTCGGCTGTCAAAGCAGTAGTAGCTGATGTTCACTTCGCGTATTTTCCTCAATTCGTCCGAGCAGTGCTTGTCTTCCACGATACCGAGGAACCCGCCGGAATCGTCGCGAACGATACGACCATAACCGGTCGGATCGTCAAGCTCTGCTGTGGCCAGGACCAGGGCATCCCCCGATTCCGCCTGTGCGCCACGGAGTTCCGCCAGCGTCTCCCGACGGACCAGCGGCATATCCCCGGCGATCACGAGCACCTGGCCCTCGTGATCCGTCAACGCATCGCGGCAGCATTGAACCGCATGTCCGGTGCCGTGCTGCTCGCGCTGCTCGATCCATTGCAGGTCGCGATCCTCGGCGAACTGCTCCTTCACGCGATCCCTGCCGTACCCGACGACGACAAGAAGGCGCTCGACGCCGGCGAGCCGGCAGGCCTGAAGCACGAACTGCAGCATCGGTCGGCCGCAGATCTCGTGCAGCACCTTGGGCAGGTCGCTGTTCATCCGCGTGCTTCGACCTGCCGCAAGGACAATTGCCGCCGACACGATAATTCCCGCGAGTACCTGAACCCCTGGGTGCCACACATGCGGCACTCCGAACTACCCGGCCAGGACTCGAACCTGGAATACCAGGACCAAAACCTGGTGTGTTACCATTACACCACCGGGCAACCGTCCGGCCGTCGAAACGGCGACGGATCGTAAACCGGTCCGGCGGATGCCAAAGACCATAGGACCGCGTGCGAGCGAAAGGGTCGCGGCTGCGGTCTCGCAACCGAGGCTTGAACACGCCGCCGCGAAGTGGCATGCCCACCAGCCGCCGCATTTCTGCGGCAGCCTGCCCTGATGTTGCGAGCAAACGGGCACGCCCCTCGGGGCAACCCGTAAGCAGAGCGGGAAGCGTAATGTTCACCCTGCGGTCCGTCAATGGACGCGGAGCGCTGCTGACGCCCGGAAAGGGTTCGTCGAGGTGTCGTCATATCGATCGAGATTGGGCTGGCAAGGGCGAGCGTTGAGGAATTGGGTAATATGAAATGGTTCCGATAAAGTAAATTGGGTAGTATGGCCGATAATATTGGCGATAGTTTGTGGCATTTGCGGTCATGTTCAGCCAGGGAGTGGAACCGTGAACACGAAGAGCAAGGCGGCTGTGATTTATCGGACGTGTGCAACGATTCTGGGCGCCGGCATGCTGCTGGCCGGCTCGTGTCAGGCGGTCGGGAACGAGGTCGTCCGAGCCGGTCTGAGCGCGGTTGTGAATCAACTGAATCCCCCGCAGGAGGATCCGTCCTTCAGCGACTGGTTCCGCAACGAAGTCGATCACATTTTCTAGCACGTTGAAGTATCGCTCCAGTCCGCGGTCGCTGGCGTCGCTTGTAACGACCAGAACCGAGTCATCTTCCGCTGGGTCCAGGGAGGGACGCCGCAGCACGGGGTCGGCGGATAGCACTCTCGCAAGGAGGTGAGAGTCCCCGCCGACTCGTGCGGCTGCTGCCGGAGGAACGACTGCGCACCCAGCGCATCAACCCGGACCACACTTCACTACTCACGCTATCTTCTGTATATTCCGCTCCATGACCCTCGGAACCGGCGTGTCCGACGCACCATGGACGGTTCGTCGCCTGCTCGATTGGACCGCGGGCTATTTCGGCCGGTTGGGCCTGTCGGAGGCGCGCCTTTCGGCCGAGGTGCTCCTGGCCCACGTTCTCGCCTGCAAACGTATCGAACTCTACACGCGATTCGATGCCGTCCCCGATGAGCCGAGCCTGGCTCGATTCCGCGAGCTTGTAAAGCGGGCGGGGTCGGCCGAGCCTATCGCCTACCTCGTGGGCGAACGGGAGTTCTATTCCCTGCCCATCAGGGTCACGCGGGAGGTGCTCATCCCTCGACCTGAAACTGAGACGCTCGTCGAACGCGTGATCGATCATTGCCGGGCGCTCTCGCTGAAAGAGCCGAAACTGCTCGATTTGGGGACGGGTAGCGGGTGCATCGCCGTGGCGGTTCTGCGGCACGTTCCCGGTGCTCGAGTCGTGGCCAGTGACGTTTCTTCGGCAGCGCTGAACATCGCGCGGGAGAACGCCGAGCGGCACGGGGTGCACGAGCGAATGACGCTGGCGGAGGCCGATCGGCTGGCGTTGCCAGCGGAGGTGATTCCTGCGGGCGGGTTTGACGTGATCATGTCCAATCCGCCGTACATCGGCGCGGGGGATGTCGGCGGGCTGGAAGCGTGCATTCGCGACTTCGAGCCGCATGCGGCGCTGACGGACGGAGAAGACGGGTTGTCGTTCTATCGAATGCTGGCGGAGGACAGTGCCGCTTTACTGGCGCCTGGCGGAGCCGTGTTCGTGGAGATCGGCAACGGACAGGCGGCCGAGGTGATCCGGTTGATGACGGCAGGCGGGAAGTTTGAGCATTGTCGGACGTGGAAGGACCCGGTGGTGGGGGCGGAGAGAGTGTTGTGGTTCAGAAAAAGCCACGAAGCGACGATGCCACGGAGCCACGAAGGGGAAGAGAGGCAGCAGGCAACCGGCAACAGGCAACCGGCAACAAGCAATAGGCAACAGGAAGAGGGCGCGTAGGCACGAAGCAGATGAGGACTGGGCGGCGGGTATAGCCCGCCCTGCGCGATGGCAGGAGATCGCAGGGGAGACAGACCATGGATCGGTTCGAAATCGTCGGGGGAGCTCGGCTCAAGGGTGCGGTGCAGATCAGCGGTGCCAAGAATGCGGCACTGCCCATCATGGCGGCGACGCTGATGGTCGAGGGCGAAACCGTGCTGCGCAACGTGCCCGACCTGGCCGACGTGCGGCAGATGCTCACCCTGCTGGAAAAACTCGGCGTGAAGAGCCATCGCGGCGAGGACGGGCGGCTGCATCTTCGCGTCGACGACGAGATGAACGTCCACGCCGATTACGACCTCGTGAGCAAGATGCGGGCGAGCGTCTGCGTGATGGGCCCGCTTTTGGCGAAGCGGCGGCGCTCGCAGGTCTCCATGCCCGGGGGGTGCGCCATCGGGGACCGGCCGATCGATCTGCACGTGTCCGGGCTGATCGCACTCGGCGCCGAATCCGACCTGGTCAACGGCGACGTGGTCTTGCGCGCCAAGAAGCTCAAGGGTGCGGACATCTTCCTGGGCGGGCGGTTCGGCTCGTCGGTGACGGCGACGGCCAACGTGATGATGGCGGCGGCGCTGGCCGAGGGCCGGACCGTCATCGAGGCCGCGGCGTGCGAGCCGGAAGTGACCGATCTGGCGAATTTCCTTAATGCCTGTGGCGCGCGGATCACGGGGCAGGGTACGCCGCAGATCGTGGTCGACGGCGTTGCGTCGCTCCAAGGAACGGAGCATCGCGTGATTCCCGACCGTATCGAAGCGGGGACGTTCATCGTGGCCGCGGCGATCACCAATGGTGACCTGGAACTTCACGGGGCGCGGATGGATCATCTTCGGGCGGTGGTGGATCGCCTGCGACACGTGGGTGTCATCATCGAGTCGATCGAGAAGGGCATCGGCGTTTCCTCGGCGCGGCGGCTCGAGCCGGTGGAGATCACCACGCAACCGTATCCGGGATTTCCCACGGACCTACAGGCGCAGGCTATGGCACTGCTCTGCCTGGCGGACGGAAACAGTGTGATTACGGAGAAGATATTCCCGGATCGGTTCCTGCACGTGGGCGAGTTGAGTCGCATGGGGGCCCATCTGCGAAAGGAGGGGCCGACGGTGATCGTGGAAGGGGTGAAGCGGTTTATCGGGGCGCCGGTGATGGCGTCGGACCTGCGGGCGTCGGCCGCGCTCGTCCTGGCAGGATTGGCGGCCAAGGGCACGACGGTGGTGCAGCGAGTGTACCATATTGATCGGGGGTACGAGAAGATCGAGCAGAAGCTGGCGGGGGTGGGGGCAACGATCCGAAGGGTGAGCGACGGGCAGGGGTAGAATGGGGAATGCGGAATTGAGGAGGCGGAATGGGGAATGAAGAGGTGGGGGATCGGCAACTCCGTCGGCGTCACTTTTGCATTGAGGTGGTGCGCCCAAGACGGTACGATGGTCTTGGATGAAGTCGAGTGCATATCGTGAGTGGCGGCCGGAATCATTCTGCCGGCTTTCGTTCGGGATGAGAATAATGAAGTTGACGAACGTCGCAATCGTGGTTCTGGGCGTTTGTACGATCGCTCACGCAACCCGGGCGGACGGCGTCATCATCCAGACTGTCCCCGTGGGGAATTTAGGAAACGCGCCGGAATTGTCGGGGGCGGCGGCCGGTGGCGAGGGGCCCACGGATTTCTGCGGGTACGTAGACCACGATTACGCCATCGGCAAATACGAGATTACCGCCGGTCAGTACACCGCCTTTCTCAACGCCGTGGCCACGACAGATACGCATGGGCTTTACAACACCGCGATGTGGAGCGATGCGCAGGGCTGCCACATTTCACGTGGCGGTTCGCCGGGCAGCTATGTGTACGCGGTCGATCCGGATTGGGCGGACCGGCCGGTGAACCTGGTCTCGTGGGGGGACGCGGCGCGGTTCTGCAATTGGCTGCACAACGGTCAGCCCACTGGTGCGCAAGACCTTGGTACGACGGAGGACGGATCGTATTTGCTGAACGGCGCGTCAAGCAATTCCTCGTTGATGGCGGTGGAGCGAAAGGCCGGCGCCACGTGGGTCATTCCAACTGAAGATGAGTGGTATAAGGCCGCCTACCACGCGAATGACGGGGCGACGGGAAACTACTTTGATTATCCCGCGGGCAGCGATGCCGTGCCGGCGAACGTGGTCATGACGCCGGACCCGGGCAACAACGGCAATTTCTTCGACACGACGTTCTCCGTTTCTGCGCCGTATTACCGAACCCCGGTGGGAACTTTCAGCAACTCGGCGAGTCCCTACGGAACGTTCGACCAGGGGGGCAACGTCTGGGAATGGAATGAGGAAGTCGTCTCGGATGCGGACCGTGGGGCGCGCGGCGGGTCGTTCGCGAGTGCCTCGGAACGGCTGCACGCATCAACGCGAAGTTTCGCGCTGGCTTCGCAAGAAAGCGTGGGGATCGGTTTTCGCATAGCACGGGTTGGCGCCGATCCCGTGCCGGCAGCGTCTCAGTGGGGCGTGGGAGCGTTGGCGCTGTTGGTGCTGACGGCCGGTACGCTTTGCATCCGGGAGTGGTCGTAAGACGGTTGGCGGGCAAAGCGTGGTCCGGTTCGCGAAGCAAGAGAGGCTTGCGAACCGCGCGGCTGGCGCCACAGGAACCGCATGCCTCACAAGACTACTCCCATTCAATCGTCGCCGGGGGTTTGGTTGACACATCATAGACGACGCGGTTGATGCCGCGGACCTCGTTCATAATGCGTGAAGCAATGCGGCCGATGACCTCGTGGTCGATGTGCACCCAGGCCGCGGTCATGAAGTCGGTGCTCTCCACGAAGCGGACGGCGACGATATGCTGGCCGGCGTAGCTCTGGTCGTCGCCCATGACTCCGACGGTACTGATGGGCAGGAGCACGCCGAACGCCTGGGCGATCTTGCGATACCACCCGGCGGCGCGGATTTCCTCGAGGATGATGTCGTCGGCCGCGCGGAGCAGGGCGAGTCGCTCGCGGGTGATCTCGCCGATGATGCGCACGGCCAGTCCGGGCCCGGGGAAGGGATGTCGCCAGACGATTTCCGGCGGCAGGCCGAGGTGCTCGCCCACGCGGCGGACCTCGTCCTTGAACAGATCACGGAGGGGTTCGAGGAGTTCGAAGCCGAGTTCGGCGGGGAGGCCGCCGACGTTGTGATGCAACTTAATCTTGGCCGTCTTGCCCGCCTTGCCCTGACCCGATTCGATGACATCCGGGTAGAGCGTGCCCTGGGCGAGGAAGCGGGCGCCGGGAACCGTCTGCGACTGCTCGCGGAAGACTTCGACGAATTCGTGGCCGATGATGATGCGCTTTTGCTGCGGATCGACCACGTCGCGGAGCTTGTCGAGGAAGCGGTCGGCCGCGTGAGCGACGCGAAGGTCGATCTTGAAATGCTGTCGAAAAGTGGCCTCGACGAGATCGGTCTCACGGTTGCGCATGAGGCCGTTGTCCACATAGATGCAGACGAGGCGGTCGCCGATCGCCTGGTGGATGAGTGTCGCCGCGACGGCACTGTCCACGCCGCCGGAGAGCCCGCAGATGACGCGGTCGCCCGGGCCAACGCGCTGGCGGATGCCCTCGACGGTGTCGTGGATGACGTTGCCAATCTGCCACTGTCCAGTGCAGCCGCAGATGTCGTAGAGGAAGTTGCGGATGATCTGCCCGCCGGCGGGGGTGTGGGTGACCTCGGGGTGGAACTGCACGCCGAAGAAAGGCGTCGACCGGTGACGGACGGCCGCGAACGGGCAGGTTGCCGTTCGAGCCAGCGGGAGAAAATCGGGCGAGAGTTCGGTGACCACGTCCCCGTGGCTCATCCAGACCGTCGTTTGCGGGGGGACGTGAGCAAGGAGCTGGCCGGGCTCGAGTACCTCGAGGTCCGTCCGTCCGAACTCGCGTGTCGACGAAGCATTGACCAGTCCGCCAAGCAACTGGCAGCCGAGCTGCATGCCATAACAGATGCCCAGTGCCGGCAGGCCCATGGCGAGGATCTCGTCACGGCAGCGGGGGGCATCGCCGTCGTACACGCTTGAAGGCCCGCCGGAGAGAATAAGGCCAACGGCGTTGAGGGCGCGGAGTGATTCCGCTGTGACATCAGGCGGGACGATGGCGCTGTGAACGTGGTTCTCGCGGACGCGGCGGGCGATCAGTTGGACGTATTGGCCGCCGAAGTCGAGGATGGCGATGGTTGGTGGCGTCATGGGGCGAGTCGTTTCTGCGTTCCGCCGCGAGGGTCTCTGCTTGTCGACGATGCTGAACATATCCCGAGGCGGTCAGAACTGCACGCCGAGGGCCTTGAACAGGGGCGGCAGACCCCAGTGCAGGGCCGCCCACCAGCCAGCCACCGCCAATCCGAGCAACGGCAACGGGGCGACAATCAGGCACGCGACCAGCCCGCTACGCGATTTGGGCGGTGCGGTCCCTCCCAGCCGGATCAGCCAGAACCACCACAGGATCACGCCCAGGGCCGCGGGCAGGCTTGCTGCGGCCGTTATTACGTTGGGCGGAATGCGGATCGCCGATTGGCTGATTTCCGTCATACGACCGATCGGCTGAAGCGTGGCAATGATCCCTGCAGGCAAGAACGTCAGCAGGAACACCGACCCGTAATGAACCGCGGCAGACATCCGCTGTTCGACCCGATGTGCCGGTGAAAGTGAGCGATTGGCCAGCCCGCGCAGCAGGGAGAGCATCAGAACAAGTGCGACCCAGGCAAGCAGGAATCCGATGACCGTGGCGATGACCGACTGGGCCGCGTTCCACCAGAGATCGACGGGCTCCTCGATGGGGATGTCAGCGGGGAGCGGGCGCGGCGCGCCTGCGACATGCAGCCAGCCAGCGCCGGCGGGCTCCGTGGAACCGGTGGGCTCAAGCGCCGCGCTGGAGCGTACCCCGCGCCAGCCCGTTTGACCGAACTGCATCAACCCGAGTCCCGCGGCGGCAAACAGGAGGACGATCGTCGCGAACCGCCTTGACGAAGCCGAGGCGCGGATCAAGGCCAGATGCTTGAGGCGGGGCGTATCGGCAAGGGCAACCCAGCGTGCCATCGCCCGTAGTCCGCCTTCACCTTCCGCGTAGGCCTGGGCATAGGGCGTGCGATCTTCGCCCGTAATCCCGCGGCTCTCCGTGAATTCGAACTTGCACAATGGACAGCGCGGCGGGGGCGGATCATTGAGCTTCTGACCGCAGGCCGGGCATCGACGCAAGTCGGTACGGGCACCCGCCGGCGGCTCGGTCATGTCCCTTCGATCCATCATGGCCATGCCAAGTACATGTCAGCGGCGAAGTCCCTTTCCTGGGCGAAGAGTGTTTGCACGGCGTCAGCCGGTCGGAGCCGCGTCGCCGGTTTGCGGGTTCTTCTCATCAGTCGCCACGGTGGTACACACCCAGCACACGTCGGCGGGAACCGCGTCAAATCGTCGGCTGTCACAGCGATCCCATTCTCCATCGCTGGCCATCGTCTGCCAGGGCAGGTTGACCACCTTGCTCACCGGCGCCGCCACGAAATTCACTGCGAATCGGCTTGGCCCGTAGACGGCGTACCACAAGTCCTCGAGCGTCCATGCGAACTGTCCGTCGTCCGGCGGATATTGATCCACATAGGGGTCTTCGAAATAGAGGGGCCAGTGCAGAACCGCTCCACTGGCTGTTTCTCGTTCCATCATCGCATAATGACGATGGGCCTGCGTTGCCGTTGCCTCAAACGCCATCGCCGCATCCACGGAGGGCGTTGTAACCGGCGGTGCGTGGGCCAGGCAGTCACGCCAGGGGTTCTCCACGAGCGCACAGCCGGTTGACAGCGACAGTACCGCGGCGCCTACCGCGGCAGCGATGTAATTTGGCTTGACCGTTCCCTGGTTATTCATATTCCTGCTCCAATGCATAGTTGGGAGACTCGCGCGTGATGGTCACGTCATGCGGATGAGACTCGACCACCCCGGCCGACGTGATCCGCATGAACTGCGTATCCGTCCGCAATTCGTCGATCGTCCGCGTTCCGCAGTATCCCATGCCCGAACGCACGCCCCCAACCAGCTGATAAACGAAGTCGGAAAGGGGTCCGCGGAAGGGAACGCGCCCTTCAATGCCTTCGGGAACGAGCTTGCCCGTGGGCTTGCTGCTCGACTGGCCGTAACGCTCCGCCGATCCCTTCACCATGGCGCCCAGCGAACCCATCCCGCGGTATTCCTTGAAACGCCTTCCGCGCCACGTGACCGATTCGCCCGGCGCCTCTTCCAGGCCGGCGAAGAGCGAGCCGATCATGACGCTGTTTGCTCCGGCGGCAAGTGCCTTGGTAATGTCCCCCGATTGGCGGATGCCGCCGTCCGCGATGACCGGGATTCCCTTGGCGAGAGCAACGGAGCAGACGTTCATGATGGCCGTGATCTGCGGAACGCCAACGCCGGAAACCACTCGGGTTGTGCAGATGCTCCCCGGGCCGATTCCCACCTTCAGGGCACTCGCCCCGGCGTTGACAAGATCACGTGCGGCGTCGGCTGTGGCGATGTTCCCGGCGATCACTTCGATCTCGTACCGCTTGCGAACCTCGCGGACGGTTTCGATCACATTCGTGCTGTGGCCATGCGCTGTGTCCACCACGACGACATCCACGTCGTTCTCGATCAGCGCCGCGACGCGATCGTAGTCGAAAACGCCCACGGCCCCCCCGACGCGCAGCCTGCCGCGCTCGTCCTTGCAACTGACCGGATAATGCAAGCTGCGCTCGATGTCGCGCATCGTAATCAGGCCCGCCAGCCGATTGTCGCGGTCGACCAGCAGCAGTTTCTCCACCTTGGCACGCTTGAGAATCTGGGACGCTTCTTCGAGACTCGTGCCCGGAGGGCCGGTGACCAGCTTGCCCGAAGTCATCACATCGCCCACCCGCAGATTCTCACTCTCGAGGAATTTCATATCCCGGCGGGTGATGATCCCCACCAACCGGCCGCCGTTCTCAACGATCGGCACGCCGGAGATGTTCTGAAGGGACATGACCTCCTTGGCCCGCGAAACGGGTGCATCCGGCGAGAGCGTGACCGGATCGAGGATCACGCCGCTTTCCGATCGCTTGACCTTGTGGACTTCCCGACATTGCGCCTCGATCGACATGTTCTTGTGAATGATGCCGATCCCGCCCTCCTGGGCGAGGGCAATGGCCAGGCGCGACTCCGTGACGGTGTCCATGGCCGCCGAGACCAACGGGATGTTGAGTCGAATCTTCGGTGTCAGCCAGGTGCTGACATCGATCTGATCGGGCAGCACGCCCGACTTGCGGGGAAGCAGCAACAGGTCGTCAAAAGTCAGCGCATCGCCTGCGATTCGGTCGGAAGTTGGGGAAGGACCATCGTGGCCGCGAGCCATTCAGGGAAACCTCGTGTGGAAAGTCGATTTCGAGGGTGATAAACCGGGACGTGTCGATCGTCAAGGGTGTGCCCGAGGGAAGACAGCTCTTCGGGAGACTCTCCGCCCGCGCCCAAAAGTTCGGTATCAGCAGATCACGGGCCGAGTATGTGGCTCGGCCGGGCCGCCTGCTTCGTCAGCGACGGAAGCCCCTGCTCGAGAATCAGCTTGATCTCGTCAAGATCGATGTAGCCGTCGAAGTTGAAATCGGCCTCCGCCAGGCGCCATCCAAGCCCGGGGCCCAGCAGATTAACGGGAATTCGAATGATGCCGGGGGGACCGACGTCTTCGCTACAGCAGCTCGGCTCATCCTCCAGCAGCCAGTTCCGCTCAATCACGTCGGCATCGAAGCTGTCGATGGTTCCGTCGCCGTTGATGTCGCCGTGGATGCCCACCTCTTCGCATCGTACGTTTGGGTCGATCGAAACCGGATCGGGCGGTAACCAGACGGTCATGAGCGCGGCGTAATCCAGGGCGTCGATGACATGGTCGCCGTTGAGGTTGCCGCCGATGAGCCAGTTTCCGGCCAGCGACGGGTCTCCCGTAAACCGCGCGATGTAACGCCCGGACTCGACGCTCAAGTCCGCCACCGAACGCAGCGTGTGCATTGGATCGCGAGCAGTCACGCACTCGTAGCTGCCGGCGGGAATGTCCATGGCGACATTCCGGGCGAATCCCGGCAGGTCGAACGGTCGTCCGAATCGCAGCGTGTGCGAGACGACGACGGGTTTTTCGATGCAGCTCGAGTAGAACGCGAATTCGATGCACCGTTCGATGGGGCCGGCCGCCATGGTCGGCGCTAGCTGCACGTCCACCTTGAAAGGCGAAGTCTCGGCGATATCGACCGTCCAGGTACAGGCGTCCTCCAGTCCGCAGGTGCTGGATGTCGAGCACGTGAAGATTGTCGTGCTGGCAGGGAAAAGTCCCCCCGTTTGCGCAAGCCCATCGAGGGACAGACCAAGTGAGTTTTCGGCAACGCAATCCACGGGGAGGGCACCGTCGCAGGCATCATCCGCCACAACCGGAGACCAGGATACAAAGCGTGAAAGCGATCCGGCCTCGACGTCCATGGAGACATCCGACGGGCAATTGATCGTCGGCGGTCCTTTTACGAGCGAGAAGTCTCCCGTGCAGCAGGGGATAAACGGAATCGTGTCGCCGTCCGAGTCGGACAGGATCGTCACGCGAGGATTCTCGTCGAGGTAGCAGATGTCCGTGGTCGCGCACGCGGCGATGGCCCTGAAGCGCATCGTGGCCATGACCGCCGGGCCGTGGGTGCCAGGGTGTCCGAAGTTCGTGACCACGGCGTAAAAGACCCTGCCGGTTGTCGTGTTGATGAGCTTTCCGACCGACATGGTGAACGGGGATTCGGGGTCGTACACGACGCCCGGTTTGACATCGATGAACTCTAGAAGACTCGGGTCGTAGCGAATCTGGAATTGGCCGCCGCTGACCAGGTGCGAGCTCTTGCCCAGGACGATGTTGACCCGGAATTCCTGTCCTTCAATGAAGCAGGTACCGTCGGGAATCGCGGCATTGACGGTTTCCACGCACAGCTCGGGTTGCTCGACACACTCGCAGAAGCCCTGCGCCAAATCGCAGGGAGAGCCGAAGCAATCGTCGTCGCTCGTGCACGCGATCTGGTCCAGCGGAACGCCGAGGCACTGGCCGCTGAGGTCGCAGCGATCGTCCACCGTGCAGATGTCCCCGTCATTACACGTCGTGGCGTCATCGCAGAGCTGCCGCAGCATGTCCGCGATGGACTCGACAAGATCCGAGCCCGGATCCTGCGACTGAAACGTCGTTCCCCCGGTCCCCGCGGCAAGATCCGCGGCGAGCTTCTGCACGCAAAGCGACGCGCCCGTCCCCGTGATCGGGGAGACAATCACGTCGTTGTTGTTTGCGACTTCGATGGCGTTTGAGACCGAATCGCGGTCGTCGCCCGGATCGTTGCACCCGTCGGGGAGGTCGCCGTTGCAGGGCCCCTCGTCGCTGATGGGGATAATCACGTGCTTCGTGCCGGCATTCCAGGCGAATCGCTCGGCCACGATGGCCGTCGCCGGACCCCAGGACTCGAAGGCGGAAAGGGGTTGCGGAAACGGGCAGGTGTTCATCGTTCCCGGCACATCGCCCCCAAGAAGACTTACGACATCATTGCTCAGGCAGGAGAAGGGCCCGCCCGGTGTTTCAGAGATGCCCAGAAAATGAGGATATACGATGATTCCTTCAGCGGTGAGATCGCTGACAATCTGGGCCATCTTGGTGCAAAGTGCCGCGGCTTCGTCACCCATCGATCCGGACGTGTCGAGAAGGAACACGACGTCGAGCGGAGGGCACGAGGCGATTGGATCGCAGGCGACACAATCGGGCACCGGCGTGTGGACGCAGGTTCCGTTATCGCAGCGATCCGTTGTACAGACGGTGTGGTCGACGCAATCGGCGTCGGCCGTGCAGGTCCCCCGCGATGAAACGGCCTGCTTTGCGCCGGATAACGCACGCAGCTCCCGCGGCGCCGCGTCGACGCCGGACACGGCAACGATCAGCGCAAAGGCAACGGCCGAGGCGACAGCGAGCGCGCTGGCCGCCGGAATACGCCGGACCGCGATCCCCAACCCTGGAGTGGTGGGCATGGCCTCCTCGGATTCACCACGGTATAGGCTCTGGGTTTGCTTCCGTGTCCCCCCGCGCGGAATCGTCCACTTCATCCCCCGACCGCTGTAAGCGCCGCCCCCCCAGGAGCAACTCGTCGGCGCTCTTCGGCCCCCTCAAGTCCGTTCAGAGGTGGGATCCTCGACAGTGATGGCCCGATCCGGTTCCCCTGTATTCTGGAGGAAGATTCGGATCCGGGTCCGCACCGTCATGTCATCATAGGCCGCGTTTGGGCCCCGCGTCGCCATGGGCGGGCAAAGATTCTCCGCGCTGCTGAACCGCTGCAACAAATTGGTCGTCCGATAGTTACGAACGGCTGGCCGCTTCGGCCCACCCCCGGACGGCCCGGTAAACTGATGCGTCCCGGCGAGCCTCGCAACATCGCCAAAGCCCCTTGGATGACAACTCACAGGACACATCAAGCCATCCATGTTACCAATTCCGCGCCTTCCATTCAATTCCCAATTCACCGGGCTTGCCCAGCCCGATCAGATGCTCCAACCGGGATTCAGAGCGGATTCTTCGTTTGGTGCAAACGCGAAACACGCGTGGCAACATGGTGAAGAATTGAATTGGTACCCGCGTTGAAATGTGCTAGAGTGCTGGGCATGCGGTAAGGGAGGGAAAGACCGCGCGCGTTGGAGCCGTCCGGGAGGGGCCTTTCTTGAGCTCGACTAGCCGAGCTCAGCGGACGGCTTATTTGCGCGGCATCCCATTCTTGAATAGTTTGGTCAATGCACGATTCAGAAGCTGGGAGGGTTTGGCGCCCGTACCTGCGCGCATTGCGTGCCGGTCGGTTGCATCAGACTCGCTTCGTTCACGCTCAAGAAGAAGGCAGGTAAACATGCGTCGCGTCCCCCGACTGACGAGCATCGCACTACCTTTGGTTGCGCTTTTCAGTGTGTTCTCCGCCGCGGACGCTTTGGCGGGCACCACCCCGATAACTCCGGGGAATCCACAGGTGATGGATGTATTGGAGAACCTGTATCCTCCAGGCACCACCTTTACGCGCGTACAGGATTATTCCGGCTCCAGCGCGTCCTATGAAGGGGCCACGCTCGAGCTGCTCCAGGGAACCGTGAACCTCGTCGGCCGCACCGACCAGACCTGGACGGACGGCATCGTCATCATCAACGCCAAAGTGAAATTTGCGGCTTTCAGCCACGCTTTTGGATGGGAGCGCAACAACGTCAAGACAATCCTGTTCAACGTGACCGGCTCGCAATACGACGTGGATGGACAGGCGGCCGGTATTTCTCTTGCCGGGGGCGATTTCCATTGGGTTGACAACACCTCCGGGGGGAACTGGTCGTCGGACGTTTCGCGCAACAGCGACGGCCTCGATCACATGATCACTTTCCTCGTGGATGGCCCGACGATCCAGACCACGACATGGGTGCTTTGCTGGGATGATCAGAACACGGGCGGCGATCGCGACTTCAACGACTTGATCATCGAGGTCGTGGTCGATGGCTGTATCAACGATCCCTACAAGCTCACTCCGGGTGTCTGTGGTTGCGGCGTTCCCGACACGGACAGCGATGGCGACGGCGTGGCGGACTGCATCGATGGATGCCCTGACGATCCGGATAAGACGGAGCCCGGCCAGTGCGGGTGCCACAACGAAGACACCGATAGCGACGGTGACGGGACGGCCGACTGTGTCGACGGTTGCCCGGACGATCCCGACAAGACCGAACCCGGGCAGTGCGGTTGCGGGGTCTCGGACGACGACGGCGACGGCGGAAGCAGCGGCGTCTGCGGGAACCAGGTCTGCGAGCCTGCCGCGGGCGAGGACTGTCTATCGTGCCCCTCGGACTGCAAGGGAAAACAGCACGGGTCGTGGAACCAGCGGTATTGCTGCGGTGATGGGGACGGTCAAAATCCGGTCGGATGTGATGATCCCCGGTGCACGCGCCATGGGCGAACCTGTGAGGACGGCGCGGCCGACTGCGCCGATGCCTGCCCCGACGATCCGAACAAGACGGAACCAGGTATTTGCGGTTGTGGTGTCCCGGACACAGATAGCGACGGCGACGGCACAGCCGACTGCAACGACTCGTGCCCCAATGACGCCAACAAGACCTCGCCCGGCATCTGCGGATGCGGTACGCCGGACATCGACAGTGACGGCGACGGTACGGCTAATTGTCACGACGCTTGTCCGAACGATCCCAATAAGACGAATGCAGGTATCTGCGGCTGTGGCGTGAGCGACGAAGATAGCGACGGCGACGGTACGGCCGATTGCCACGACGGCTGTCCGAATGATCCGAACAAGACCGCGCCGGGCGTCTGTGGTTGCGGCGTGAGTGACGCGGACAGCGACGGCGACGGCGTGGCCAATTGCAACGATGGTTGCCCGAATGATCCGAACAAGACCGCTCCGGGCATCTGCGGCTGTGGCGTGAGCGACGCGGACAGCGATCAGGACGGCGTTGCCAACTGCAACGACGGCTGTCCGAGTGACCCGAACAAAACGAACCCGGGTATATGCGGGTGCGGCGTGGCCGATTCGGACAGCGATGGTGATGGCGTGGCCAATTGCCACGACGGTTGCCCGAACGATCCCGACAAGACGAGCCCCGGCGTTTGCGGGTGTGGCGAGTCCGACGTCGACAGCGACGGCGACGGGACGGCCGACTGCAACGACGATTGCCCCGGCGATCCGTCCAAGACCAGCCCCGGCATCTGTGGTTGCGGCGTCAGCGACATGGATTCCGATGGCGATGGCGTTGCCGATTGCAACGACGCCTGCCCGAATGACCCCGGCAAGATCACGCCCGGTGCCTGCGGCTGCGGCATCAGCGATGTGGACAGCGACGGGGATGGTACGGCCGACTGCAACGACGCCTGCCCCAGCGATCCGAGCAAATCGCAACCCGGCGTGTGCGGCTGCGGCGTGGCGGATACGGACACTGACGGTGACGGCACGGCCAACTGCAACGACGGGTGTCCGAACGATCCAAATAAGGTCAATCCGGGCGTCTGCGGCTGCGGTGTGAGTGATGTCGATTCGGACGGGGACGGTGTGCGGGACTGCAATGATGGCTGTCCGAATGACCCCCAGAAGACCACGGGTGGACAGTGCGGCTGCGGCGAGCCCGACACCGATACCGACGGCGACGGCACCGCGGACTGCCACGACAGTTGTCCAAACGATCCCGACAAGACGAGCCCCGGTGTCTGCGGCTGCGGCGTGAGCGATGTCGATTCGGACGGTGACGGTGTGCGTGATTGCAACGACGGCTGTCCGAACGATCCCAACAAGACCATGGCCGGACAGTGCGGGTGCGGCCAGCCCGACACGGACTCGGACAACGACGGCACGGCCGATTGCAACGACGGCTGTCCGAGTGATCCCGGCAAGACCAGCCCGGGCATCTGCGGTTGCGGAACGCCGGACACGGACAGCGACAACGATGGCGTGGTGAACTGCAACGACGGCTGCCCTGATGATCCGGACAAGACGAATCCGGGGGTCTGCGGTTGCGGTGTTTCGGATGTTGATACCGACGGCGACACGGTTCCGGACTGCGTGGATCAGTGCAACGGCGGGCCGGACGTCGATTCCGACGGCGATGGCGTGCTCGATTGCCAGGACGGCTGCCCGAACGACGGGAACAAGACTTCGCCGGGTGTTTGCGGGTGCGGCGTGTCCGACGTGGACAGCGATGGCGACGGCGTCCGCGACTGCAACGATCAGTGTCCGAACGATCCCAACAAGACGCAGCCCGGCCAGTGCGGTTGCGGCGCGCCGGACGACGACTCCGATGGGGACGGCACCGCGAATTGCAACGACGGCTGCCCGAACGATCCCAACAAGACTTCGCCGGGCGTTTGCGGCTGCGGTGTTTCCGACGTGGACAGCGATGGCGACGGCGTCCGTGACTGCAACGATCAGTGCCCGAACGATCCAAACAAGACGCAGCCCGGCCAGTGCGGTTGCGGTGTGGCGGACACGGACAGCGATCTGGACGGTACGGCCGACTGCAATGACGGCTGCCCGAACGATCCAAACAAGACCAGCGCCGGTATTTGTGGTTGCGGCGTTGCGGATACGGACTCCGACGGCGACGGCACGGCCAACTGCCACGATGGATGCCCGAATGACCCGAACAAGGTCAGTGCCGGCATCTGCGGATGCGGCGTAAGCGACGCCGACAGCGACGGCGACGGTACGGCCGACTGCGACGACGGTTGTCCGAGCGATCCCAACAAGACGACGGCCGGCGAGTGCGGTTGCGGTCTGGCAGATACGGACTCCGACGGCGACGGCGTTGCGGATTGCAACGACGCCTGCCCGCTCGATCCGAATAAGGTGACACCGGGCGTCTGCGATTGCGGTACGCCGGATACCGATTCCGACGGTGACGGCACGGCCGACTGCAACGACGGCTGCCCAACCGATCCTGACAAGGTCGCGCCGGGCGTCTGCGGCTGTGGTACAGCCGACACGGACAGCGACGGTGATGGCGTCGCGGATTGCGTGGACGGGTGCCCGAACGATCCCAACAAGACCGCTCCGGGGATCTGCGGCTGCGGGGTGGGCGATGGCGACACCGATGGCGACGGCACCGCGAACTGCAATGACGGCTGTCCGAACGATCCCAACAAGACCGCGCCGGGTATTTGTGGCTGCGGCGTGGCGGACGCCGACGCCGACGGCGACGGCACGGCCAATTGCAACGATGGCTGCCCGAACGATCCCAACAAGACCGCGCCGGGTGCATGCGGCTGCGGCGTGAGCGACGTGGATTCCGATGGCGACGGCGTCGCGGACTGCAACGACGATTGCCCGAATGATCCGAACAAAACCTCGCCGGGTGTCTGTGGCTGCGGTGTGGCCGATGTCGATTCCGACGGCGACGGCACGCTGGATTGCAACGACGGCTGTCCGAACGATCCGGACAAGGTCAGCGCCGGCGTTTGCGGCTGCGGCGTGGCGGACACGGACTCCGACGGCGACGGCACGCCGAATTGCGTGGACGGTTGTCCGAATGACCCGGGCAAGACGGAGCCCGGCCTGTGCGACTGTGGCACGCCGGATACCGATACGGACGGCGACGGTACGCCGGATTGCCACGACAGTTGCCCGGACGATCCCGACAAGACCGAGCCGCTGATTTGCGGCTGCGGCGTCACCGAGGGCGACGGCGACGGCGATGGATTCCCGGATTGCATCGACGGCTGCCCGAACGATCCGAACAAGACTTCGCCGGGCATCTGCGGCTGCGGCGTGGCCGATGACGACTCCGACAACGATGGCGTTGCCGATTGCAACGATCAGTGCGAAAACGCGCCGGACGTGGACACGGACGGCGATGGCTGGTTGGACTGCGATGACGGCTGCCCGTTCGATGCGGACAAGTCCGACCCCGGCCTGTGCGGCTGCGGCGTCGCGGATACGGACAGCGACGGGGACGGCGAGCCGGACTGCACCGACACATGCCCGAACGACCCCAATAAGATCGAGCCCGGCCAGTGCGGTTGCGGTGTGGCCGATACCGACAGTGACGGTGACGGCGTCGCGGACTGCAACGACGGTTGCCCGAACGATCCCAACAAGACGGCGCCGGGTGTGTGCGGCTGCGGCGTGTCCGATGTGGACAGCGATGGCGACGGCGTTCGCGACTGCAACGACGGCTGCCCGAACGATCCCAACAAGGTTGCGCCGGGCGTTTGCGGCTGTGGCGTTGCCGATACCGACACCGATGGCGACGGCGCGGCCGACTGCGTCGATGCCTGCCCGAGCGATCCCAACAAGGTTTCCCCCGGCATTTGCGGTTGCGGGACGCCGGATGTCGATTCGGATGGCGATGGCGTCGCCAACTGCAACGACGGATGTCCGAACGATCCCAACAAGGTCGCGCCGGGTATTTGTGGTTGCGGCATCGAGGATACCGACACCGACGGTGACGGCACGGCCGATTGCCACGACGATTGCCCGAACGATTCCAACAAGACCAGTCCGGGCATCTGCGGATGCGGCGTGAGCGACGTTGACACCGACGGCGACGGCACCCTCGACTGCAACGACGGCTGTCCCAACGACCCCAACAAGACCACTCCGGGCGTCTGCGGCTGCGGCGCGAGCGACGCCGACGCCGACGGTGACGGTACGGCCAACTGCAACGACGGCTGCCCGAACGATCCCAACAAGACGAGTCCGGGCATCTGTGGATGCGGCGTGGCGGACACCGACAGCGATGGTGACGGTACGGCGAATTGCCTGGACGGCTGCCCGAACGATCCGACCAAGACGGCGCCGGGTCTGTGTGGATGTGGCGTCAGCGACGTCGATACGGACGGCGACGGGACGGCCGACTGCAACGACGACTGCCCGGACGATCCCACCAAGACTTCACCGGGCATCTGTGGATGCGGCGTGAGCGATGTGGATTCGGACGGCGACGGCGTTGCCGACTGCAACGACGCCTGCCCGAACGATCCGAACAAGATCATGCCCGGCGCCTGTGGGTGCGGCATCAGCGACGTCGACAGCGACAGCGATGGCGTTGCCGACTGCAACGACGCCTGCCCGAGCGATCCCAACAAGTCGCAGCCCGGCATTTGCGGTTGCGGCGTGCCTGACACAGACAACGACGGCGACGGCGTGCCGAACTGCAACGATGGCTGCCCGAACGATCCCGACAAGGTCAGCCCCGGCGTGTGCGGTTGCGGCATTGCAGACACGGATAGCGACGGCGACACCGTGCCGGACTGCGTCGATCAATGCGACGGCGGACCGGATATCGACTCGGACGGCGACGGCGTGCTGGATTGCGATGACGACTGCCCGAACGATCCCAACAAGACCGATCCGGGCATTTGCGGTTGCGGCATCGCCGACACCGACTCCGACGGGGACGGGACCGCGGACTGCAACGATCAGTGCCCGAACGACCCCAACAAGACCATGCCGGGCGCCTGCGGATGCGGGCTGGCTGACACCGATACGGATGGTGATGGCACGGCCGACTGCAACGACGCCTGCCCGCTTGATCCCAACAAGACCGACCCCGGCATCTGCGATTGCGGAACACCGGATACGGACACCGACGGTGACGGCACGGCCGACTGTAACGACGGCTGCCCGAACGATCCGGATAAGACAGCTCCCGGCGTGTGCGGTTGCGGTACAGCGGATACCGATTCCGACGGCGATGGCACGCCGAACTGCGTGGACGGGTGCCCGAATGATCCCGGCAAGATCGACCCGGGTATCTGCGGCTGCGGTACGCCGGATACCGACAGTGACGGCGACGGCACGGCCGATTGTCAGGATGGCTGCCCGAACGATCCGAACAAGGTCGCTCCGGGCATCTGCGGTTGCGGTACACCCGACACCGACACCGACGGTGACGGCACGGCCGATTGTCTTGACGGTTGCCCCAATGATCCGAACAAGACCAGCCCCGGCGACTGCGGTTGTGGCGTGCCCGATACGGATACGGATGGCGACGGCACAGCGGATTGCCTTGACGGGTGCCCGAACGATCCCAACAAGATTGCTCCGGGCATCTGCGGCTGTGGTGTGTCCGACGTCGACAGTGATGGCGATGGCGTGGCCGACTGCAACGACGGTTGCCCGAACGATCCGAATAAGACCGATCCGGGTATCTGCGGTTGCGGGATCGCCGACACGGATACGGACAGCGACGGCACGGCCGATTGTAATGACGGCTGCCCGAACGATCCGAACAAGACCGATCCGGGCATTTGCGGATGCGGCGTGGCCGACACCGACAGCGACAGTGACGGAACGGCGAACTGCAATGACAATTGCCCGAACGATCCGAACAAGATCGATCCGGGCATCTGCGGTTGTGGCGTGGCCGATACCGACAGCGATGGCGACGGCACGGCTGACTGCATCGACGGATGCCCCGACGATCCCGGCAAGATTGACCCGGGTCTGTGCGGTTGCGGCGTGGCCGACACTGACGGCGACGCGGATGGCACGCCCGATTGCCAGGACGGCTGTCCAGCCGATCCGGACAAGGTCGCTCCGGGGGCTTGCGGGTGTGGCGTCGCGGACACCGATAGCGATGGTGACGGAACCGCGGACTGCAACGATGATTGCCCCAGCGACCCCGGCAAGATCACGCCGGGTCAATGCGGCTGCGGCGTGGCCGATACCGACAGCGATGGCGACGGCACCGCCAACTGCAACGACGGGTGTCCGAACGACCCCAACAAGACGGGTCCCGGCGCCTGCGGTTGCGGTGTGATCGATGTCGATTCCGACCACGACGGCGTACCCAATTGCATCGATCTGTGTCCGGGCGATCCGAACAAGGCCACCCCGGGCGTGTGCGGGTGCTATTCAGCGGATGAGGACAACGATCACGACGGCGTGATGAACTGCCTCGAACTCTGCCCGAACGATCCCAACAAGGTCGTCGCCGGCGTCTGCGGCTGCGGAAAGTGGGATATCGACCAGGACTTCGACGGCGTGAAAGACTGCCTCGACGGTTGTCCTTTTGACCGGGAAAAGACCGATCCGGGCTTCTGTGGCTGCGGTCGTGTCGATGCGGACATTGACGGCGACGGTCAAATGGACTGTCAGGCCGGCATTCCGGCGGTCTCGGAATGGGGCCTGGCGGTGCTGACGCTCCTGCTGCTGACGGGCGGAAAGCTTTATTTCGGTCGTCGGAGCGATACATCGCCTGTTATCGCGCGATGACCCCATAACGGTGGGCGACCGGCTTGAATTTGCGGATTCCGGCGCGGCGTGGTCTTCGGATCGCGCCGCGTTTCTTTTCCGGCTTCTCAGTGGGGAAGGCCACCGTCTTCTAAGCTCAGAATCGGCGGCAGGTTGCGATGAGGCCTCTTATCGGGCTGGGATGGAAGGACACCTCCCCGGGAGCTATACTGATTCAACCGCCTGTCTGGCGGGCGGTGTAATCGCCTTTTCGACGAGGCGCGGTTGCCGGCGAGCCGGATGATGGGGACTCTCGGGCGGCAAGCGGAAGGCCCGTCATGTCGAAGAGGGGTTCCTTTCGATGGGGGTGCCACGGCGGGTCGCTTGCCCGCCAATTGGTCTTGATGCCACGTGATGCGTTCCAGGCGGGGTTGGGCAGCGGCGCGCCGATTCTTCCCCGCTTTGCGCTTTTGATCAGGGGGGCTGCGCGATGTCCAATCGGCTGATGGGGTTGTTCTTGTTGGCGATTTCCTGGGTTCTAACGGCTCTCCCAGCACAGGAAACGCTGTTGGCAGACGATGGTGTCACATCGCCAACGTCCCGACCTCCGCTGACCAGACTGGACCTCAGTATCGACCGCAAGGCGGCGATTTCCAGTCACGCAGGAAGTCGCAACATCAAGACAGTTTCGCCAGCCGAGCCGGCAGGCCTGCCCTTGGCCGCCGCTCCCGCCAACGACGCCTGCGCTTCCGCAACGCCCATCAATGGCACGGGTCAGTTCCCGTTCGACAATTCGCTGGCGACGACCGATGGACTCGATCACGCTGCTTGTGAGGATCCGGTGGCGGCGCCGGGCGTGTTGGGGATTTCCCGTGATGTGTGGTTCTGCTGGACGGCCGCATGCAGCGGGGCTGTACGCGTCGATACCTGCGGTGCGCCGAGTGTCGACACGCGCGTGGCGGTATACACCGGATGCACCTGTCCGGGAACGGACGCGAGGATCCAGGCCTGTAACGATGATTCACAGTTGTGCGCGGGCGGACTTCAGTCGTCGGTCGATTTCCTGGCGGAGTCCGGCCAGACCTACCTGATTCGCGTGGGCTCCTATCCCGGCGCTTCCGGCGGACCGGGGAACCTCAATATCACCTGCCTGGATCAACCCTGCCAGGAACCGGCGGCGCGTTGTCAGGGAATTGACTATTCGAACGGGCGCCTTTCCGACGGATCCGCCGCGGCGTCCGCGGATAACTTCCGGCCGGCAGTCAGCGGTTCCGTAAGCGAGGTCTGCTTTTGGGGCAGCTACGACATCGACGAACCGCAGGTCGATCAGTTCCGCATCACCTACTACTCGGATCAGGACGGTCTGCCCGGTTCGGTCATCGGCGGGCCGTTCGTGCAGGACAGTACGCTCACGGTCTCCCCGGCTGTACTGGTGAGCACGTTGTTCTTCCCGGTATTCGAGTACACCGCCGTTCACACGCCCGTGGCGGTGAGCGCCGGCCAGTGCTACTGGATCGAGATCGTGAATACGACTTCGGCATCCCCGTGGTACTGGCAACTCGGTTTTGACGGCGACAACACGATGCGTCAGGACGACGAATCTCCGTTGGACGGCTATGACGAAAGCGATCTGGTTCGGGTGGACACGGCCTTCTGCCTGAACATCGATCGTGACGACGCCGATCTCTGCCCACCGCCGCCGAACAGTACCTGTGGCGTCGCCGCCCAGGACTGCTGCACCGAGGATCCTTCCGGGTTGATCCTCGGCTGCGAGGACGGCCAGTGCTGCCGCCGCGTATGCGCCTGCGACGATTTCTGCTGCACCGTGGCGTGGGATGATGCCTGTGCAGGGAAAGGGAGCTTTGGAACGGCTTCCTGCACGGCCAGCCGGTACGCCTGCATCGTGAACGACGACTGTCGAACGTGCTGCAACAGTGGACTGCCATGTTTGGACAGTTCCGACTGCGACTCGGGCGAGCAGTGCGTCCTGGTCCAGCGCTGCGAGGGCTGCGGAGCAAGCGAGCGCTGCGGGGATCTCTGCCGGTCGTGTCCGAATACGACGATCAACTGGATGAAGCCGCTGGTCGGCGGCAAACTGGTTGACGCCCGGACGCCCTATGACATGCTCCCCGCACCTCTTCCGGAAGGGCTCGACCGCTTCAATGTGGGCGCGGCCTTGGATGTCACCTACGCCGACTGCTGGTCGCTTTGCGAAACGGGCGTCGATTGCGCCGCCAGCAAGGTCGCCGATGTCATCGACAATCTCGACAATACCTATCTTGTTCAGCTTTCGCGTCCGGCGACCGTACGGGAAACCACGAAAATCACCTACACGAGTGACACACTCGTGTCGCAGAGCATGACCATTATTTCCCATCCGGGCAACGTGAATGCCTCGGCCAAAACCACGGTAGAGGATCTGATCGCCATGATCGATCGCTGCCAGAACGAAGTGGCTCTGGCTCCACACGGCGAATTCAGTTGCGACATCGACCACTCCGGCACGGTCACGGTGACGGACATCCCGGCGCTGATTGCGCTATTTAACGCCGGGGCGCTGGATACGCCGATTCCGCCCAACACCTGCCCGTAAGACGGTAACGGAGCGCCTTCGCGACCCGTACGCCTCCGCTCTCTCTCGTCCGGCGGGCGCTCAGCCGTTGCCGGCGACTTCGGTTCTCTGCCGTCCGGGAGGATGGACGAATTGCTCGCGTGTCCTCCGGAGAACTGGTCAATTGGCTGACTCACCCGGTAGCTGAAGCCGGGACGGCAATCTCCCCGATTCCGTAGCGGTCCCGAATGCGATACCATGGGAATCCCAGGGACGCAGGACGATCGGCAGCGGGGATCGCGGCATGAAGGCTCAAGGCTCAGGAAAACGAAGCACTATCGCATCCGTATCTTCTCCTCGGCGCCGGCTGGTGCTTGCCGCAATGGGTGGCCTGTTCCCGCTTCCATGGCTTGCCGGCTGCACTTCGATCTCCGTTGCGCCGTCCTGCCCGGAGACCCTCAGCGTGGGCGACTCCGGCGACGTGCAGGCCAACGAGGTGAACCCCGGTGCGATTGCGACCTATCTCTGGGAGGCCATTCCGGCGAGCGGAGGAACCTTCGCCGATCCCACGGCCAAGGACACGACATTCACGGCCAATGAGGAGGGTGATATCGAACTGCGCCTGGTTGCCAGCGACGGCATTTACCAGGTCGTCGCCTCCTGCCAGGTGCTGGTGAGCGCTCCGCCCCGGGTGATGGTCGCGCTGTCGGCGACCCCGGCGGAGACACCGGCCGAGCGCGCCGTGACGCTGACCTGCACCAGCACCGGCGCCGAGCCGGCGACGATGTTTGACATCGAGCAGGTTTCGGGCCCGACGATTACGTTGATACCGGTTTCGGAGGGCGTTGTCACGCTGACGCCGCTGATACCCGGCACGCCGGAATTCTCCTGCGTCGGCACCAGTGCTGGGGGGGAGATGAGCCGGCCGGCGACAGTGACCGTGACGGTGACTTCGGCGGGAGGCGGCCGCTGAGACCCTGACAAAGGAGCGGGCATGGAACGATCACTTGCCAGGCTGGTGGACGGCATTCGGAGATTCGAGGAACGCACGGTACTGGCGAACAAGGAGTTCTACCGGCACCTCGCCGACGGGCAGCGCCCCATCGCCATGGTAATTGCTTGCTCCGATTCCAGGGTTGATCCGCAGCTCTTCCTCCAGACCCAGCCGGGCGAACTCTTCGTCATGCGTAATGCCGGGAACATCGTTCCGCCGTATGGACTGCCGGGCAGCAGCGAGGCGGCGACGATCGAATTCGCACTCCAGGGGCTGAACATTCCACACCTGATCGTCTGCGGGCATACCCACTGCGGTGCGATGACGCGGCTGATGTCAGACACCCCTCAGCAGGACCTTCCGGCCGTGACCGCGTGGATCGGCCACGCCGAGTCGGTTCGCCGGATTGTCCATTCGCGGATGGGCTCCGGTGACTCGCCCGATCACATCCAGCAGGCCGTGCAGGAAAACGTGGTCCAGCAACTTCAGCATCTTCGCACGCACCCGACGGTAGCCGAGCGCTTGGCGAACCAGTCCGTGATGCTCCACGGGTGGGTTTACGAAATTGAAACCGGGCATGTTCTGGCGTATGAGCCGACTTCGGGAGCGTTCGTTCCCTTCGGTGGGCACTTGGGTTGCGATCCGGCCATTTGATTCTTGCGGCGGGACATTTGGCACACCTGCGCTTCATTGGCGCTCGTTCCGCTTGACGCTCTTCCGGGGTCGCCATACGGTCCTAGGTTGTACAGCCACGCGGGAATCGAAACGCTCAATCATTGTTCAGCAGAGGAGCAAACATCATGGCCTTTGAACTTCCCAAGCTGCCGTATGGGTTCGATGCACTCGAACCGCATATCGATGCCAAGACGATGGAGATTCATCACGGGAAACACCATGCCACATACGTTGCCAAGCTGAATGAGGCCCTTGAGAAGGAGCCTTCACTGAAGTCGAAGTCGATCGAGGAGCTGCTCAGTGGGATCGGCTCGATTCCGGACAGCGTACGCACGGCCGTCAACAATCACGGCGGCGGACACCTCAACCACTCGATTTTCTGGAATAACATGAGCCCCAAGGGCGGGGGAAAACCGGGCGGCGACCTGGCCAAGGCGATCGATTCGACGTTTGGCGGATTCGACAAGTTTCGGGAGCAGTTCACGGCCGCGGCTTCTTCGCACTTCGGCAGCGGCTGGTCTTGGCTCTGCGCCGACAGCGGCGGCAAGCTCGTGGTGCGGTCCTTCCTCAACCAGAACAGCCCGCTCACCGAGGGCTACAAGCCGCTGCTCGGGCTGGACGTCTGGGAGCACGCCTATTATTTGAAGTACCAGAACAAGCGACCCGAATACATCAGCGCCTGGTGGAACGTGGTAAACTGGGACGACGTGGCCGGCCGATTTGCCAAGGCCGGCAAATAGTGTCGGTCCGGTCGGGAAAGCCAGGCGATTTTGATACACGGCGGGAAGCCGAGCGGTTTCCCGCCGTTCGTCTATCATACATGCAGGGCCCACCGTTCGGATGCCTTACCGGGCAGGAATGTGCTGTACCATGACGACCGAGACCGAACGCGTCTGGACTGACCAACTTCTGACCGACCCGCACGCGGTTCAGGACAAGCGCGAGCGCGTGCGGACCATGTTCAACGCCATCGCGCCGCGCTATGAGTTGGTCAACCGCGTGTTCAGCCTGGGACGCGACGGTTACTGGCGGCGGCGGGCGGTTTCGCTCGCGAAGGTCCATGCAGAGGATGATGTCCTGGACATCGCCTGCGGGACCGGCGATTTCGCTCGTGCCTTTCATGCCGCCGGACCCCGGTCGGTGACGGGCTGCGACTTCGCGGAAGACATGGTTCGCCTGGCACGGGAGCGGTCGCCGGATTCTATTGAGTTTCGCGAGGCCGACGCGCTGGCGCTGCCCTTTCCCGACGCATCGTTCAGCATCGTCTCCTGCGCTTTCGGTGTTCGCAACCTCCAGGATCTGGACGCGGGCTTTCGAGAGATGCATCGCGTTCTTCGACCCGGCGGTCAGGCGGTTATTCTGGAATTCACCCGGCCGGAGAACCGTGTCCTGCGCGGACTCTACGAGTTCTATTGCCATCGCATCATGCCCTTCGGTGCGACCTGGATCAGCGGAGACCGTACGGGCGCGTATCGCTACCTTCCGCGTTCGGTGGTATCGTTTGCAGATGCCTCGGAAATGGCGGATCGTCTGCGGCAGGCCGGGTTCCAACGCTGCGCGTGGACGCCGCTGACATTCGGGGCGGTAACGGTTCTCATCGCCCAGCGCAAGTCCCATGAATGACCCATCAGCATTTGCCCGCGGCGCGACACGCAACGAGTCCCCGTCCGGGGACGAGCCGACCAAGGCGTACGCGGAGCGCTACAAAGACGTGTGGTCGCGTGCAGGTTCGCGGTACCGCGTCCGGGCGGCCGGGCTCCTCCTCGTCAACCTCATTCTTTTCGCAGGGGTCGGCAGCTTCGCATTCTGGCTGCGCAGCGGTGAGGTATTCGCTCCGGCCACGCAGGGTTACTGGGAATCGCTTCTTGCGGCGCTTCGCTTCGGAAGCGCCTCCACCATATCCCTGGGCACACTCCTGACGGAACCCATCAGCGTTCAGCAGACCGAGATGCAGATCTGGGTGGTCGGGCTGCTGATGGCGGCCCTGATCGCGATTCCCATTCTGATCTCGCTCCTGTACCGGTTCTGGTCGAGCCTGCCATTCGTGGCCGTCGTCGGCTTTCTGGCCGTCATGCCCTGGTTGGCAATCACACTGCTCGCGTCGTGCCTGATCGCCTCCGTCCGCCCCTTCCGGTCCCGGTATCGCTTCATGTCGGCCATGTTCGGTCTGGTCCCGGCCGTGGTCTACCTGATTCTCGCGTTCTCGGGAACGAACGACGTTCTGGTCGGAGTTGTCGATCCGGTCGACCGGATCAAATTTGTTGCCCCGTGGGTACTGGCCATCGTTGCCGCGACGGCCGTGTTCGCACTCGTGCTGATCATCGCCCAATTCGTGGACTACCGTCCGGGAACGGTCGCGCCACTGCTGGCGGTACTTTTCGTTCTTCCGGTGGCTCTTTTTGAGAATTACGTAGGCCGGGACACGCTTTACTATCGCCTGCTCGAATCCTCGGCGCGGGCGAGTTTCCGGGATGTCGATGCTTCTCAACCTCTGGAAGCATTCGTTGAACAGGAGTGGCTTCGTCATCCGCTGCCTCGTCCTGCTCGGCAGGCGATCCGTGAGCGCACGGAGATCGCCTGGCTGTTTGCGTTGTCCGATCTCTCGCAGCAGCGCTCGGTCATTCTCGAACAGCAGATGGACTTCGTGGACAAATGTGACGAGTTCGTCTACTACTTCCCCGAGAGCCGATTTGCGTACCATGCACTGTTTCTGAAGGCGAGAGCGCTGGATCTGCGCATCGACGAGGAGGAATTCCGCCGCACGAAGTGGATTCGGTTCTACGATGGTTTCCCGCGGGAGGCGTCGCGGTCCACGTGGGAGATCATCGCCCTGAACCGTCCCGAGTCCATGCTGGGAGCCGTTGCGGCACTGCGATTGGCGGAGTTGGAGGCGCGGGACTGCGACATCGATCGGGCCCTGTCCCGGTTGGATGAACTCGCTCAGCGATTTGGAGGGCGGATTGACGCCGAAAGGGTCCTCACCGCGCCGGTTGCCGACGGCATTGCTGACTGGAGGATCGATCCGCAGGACGCCGCGGCTGCGGGCTTCTTGCCCATCGATGCCGACCGTGTGCTCCTCGATGCGATGCGGCTGCGCGATCTGCTCCGCAACAATCGCGATCCGATCTACGGGTATGATCCGATCTGCGGGGGCCAGATCTGGTCGCGCGGACCGCGCTTCGGCATGCTCGACTGCATTCCCCGACATCCGTCCTATCGCGATCAACTGAAGAGCTTGATGAAGGCCTATCCCAACGCCCAGGCCCAGGACAATCTCGCCCTCGAATCGGCCAAGGCGCTCCCGGCGGGTGCACAGAAGGTCACGCTCCTGGAGGAATGCCTGCGGCGCTATCCCAATGGTGATGCGGCGGCGGAGGCCCTGTTTCGATTGGGCGTGACGCAGCGCGTCCTGGGTCGCACTTCCGAGGCCGAGAAGTCTTTCGGCAGGTTGCTCGCGGAGCATGCCAAGTCCATCTGGGCCGGAGAGTCCATTCGCTTCGGGGTGGATCCCATGCGCGTGGCGGCTCGTCTGACGGAGGGAGAGCGCCGGTGAGCGAATCGCGAAAACGGATTGTCGTGGGCATTACCGGGGCCAGCGGGGCGAAGTATGCCACCCGCCTTGTCGATTGTCTGGTGCACGGCGCGGCGGAGGTCCACCTCATTGTTACGCCGCTGGGCAAGCGACTTCTGCTGGACGAGTTGGGCATTCAACGAATCACCGCGGAAACGCTCATCGGGCGGGAATCGGCACAGCTCTTCATTCACCCGTACGGAGATGTGGGATCCAAGCTCGGCAGCGGGAGCTTTCTGACCGACGGAATGATCGTTTGCCCGTGCAGCAGCAACACCCTGGCCTCGCTCGCCGCCGGACTGGCCGACAATCTGCTCGATCGTGCCGCGGCCGTGACCCTCAAGGAGATGCGCCGCCTGGTTGTCGTCCCCCGGGAAATGCCCATGAGCCGCATCGATTTGCTCAACGCGCTGCGGCTCAGCAAAGCCGGTGCGGTCATCTGCCCCGCCTCGCCGGGGTTTTACATGCTGCCGCGAACGATGGACGATCTCGTCGATTTCGTGGTCGGTAAGCTGCTCGATCTGGTGGGCGTGCCCCACGAGCTCAACACGCGCTGGTCGCAGCAACTCGAGCGCAGCAAGGAAGATCGCGGCGAGGCGCGGAATGTGGGCGGGGACGTCGCATGACCGCGGTGGTTTCGGCCGTTCGAACCTGGGCGGAGATGGTCAAACTTCAGCACTCCGTCTTTGCCCTTCCATTTGCGTTGATCGCGACATTTCTGGCCGGGCGGCACCTGGAAGGCCGCACGTGGCCCTATCCCGGCCAGATCGCACTCATCATCGTCTGCATGGTCGCGGCGCGCAGCGCAGCCATGACCTTCAACCGCATCGTCGATGCCTCCATCGATGCCCGCAACCCGCGCACGGCCAATCGTCCGCTCCCCGCGGGCAAGCTATCCTTCGCCGCGGCCTGGCTGATGTGGGGGCTCTCCGCGGTTACCTTCGCCATGGGCTGCGTGGGCTTCTTCGTGTGGTACGGGAACACCTGGCCGATTCTCCTTTCGGGACCCGTACTGGCCTACATCTGCGGATATTCCTTTGCCAAGCGATTCACGCGCTGGTCGCACTTCTACCTGGGCTCGGCCATTGCCATCGCGCCGGTTGCGGCGTGGATCGCGATCGACCCGGCAAGCCTGGGGTGGTCCGCGCTGGTCCTCCTGGGCGTGGTGACCTTCTGGATCGGCGGGTTCGACATCATTTACGCGTGCCAGGACATTGACATCGATCATCGAGATGGGTTGTTCAGCCTCCCATCGCGACTGGGCCCTGCCCCGGCCTTGTGGATCGCACGATTCGCCCACGCCCTGGTCGTCGTGGGGCTGATCGGTCTGGGGATTCTGGAGAATCTCGGCCCGGTGTACGCTGCCGGCGTGGCGATTGCGGCGCTGCTTCTCGTGATCGAAAACTCGCTTGTACGGCCGGGAGATTATCGCTACGTCAATCTCGCGTTTTTCACGGTGAATGGTGTGGTGAGCCTGGTGCTCGCGGCCACCGCAATTGTGGATCTGGCAGCGGGGTAATCGTCGGCGCTTCGTCTATCCGCACGGCCCCTCCGGCACGTGAACCGGCATGGGGAACCCCGGACCGGTGCTCGAAGCCGGTGGATCCTTCTCCCAGACGCCCGGAATTCGCGTTCCGCAGAACGGGCAATTCTCGTCCTTCATTCGATTCTCTTCTACGACGAACCCGCGGCGCCGGATCAGAACCCGTTCGCACGACGGACAGGTCGTGTTCTCTCGATGACCCACGCCGCCGTGGCAGTTGCCGGGGTAGACGAACTTGAGCCCCGCGGCCTTGCCGATGTCGTAGGCGCGAAGGAGCGTCTCCGTGGGCGTTCGCGGTGGTCCGGTCATCTTGTAATCCGGATGGAAGGCGGTGATGTGCCAGGGCATGTCCGTGGAAACGGACGAGAGAAACCCGGCCATCCGCTTCAGCTCGTCGTCGCCGTCGTTGAACGTAGGCACGACCAGCGTGACGATCTCCACCCAGAAATCCATCTGTTTGAGCTGGCGGATCGTTTCCAGCACGTTTTCCAGCGTGCAACCGAGCTGGCGGTAGCTGCGATCCTCAAAGGCCTTCAGGTCGACCTTGTAGAGGTCCACGTGGGGGCGGATGAATTCGAGCACTTCCGGAGTGGCGTTTCCATTGCTGACAAACCCGCAGACGATCCCCTCGCTGCGAGCGAGCTTGAAGATCTCCACCGCCCAGTCCGCGGTGATCAACGGCTCGTTGTAGGTGCTCACGAGGACGGGAACATGGTTGTCGACGGCCGCGGTGACCATGCGCTCGGCGTCGACGAAGTTGGGTCGGGACACCGCCGCGTCGTCGCGCAGGGCCTGGCTCGTGATCCAGTTTTGACAGTACGAGCAGTGGAGATCGCAGCCGAGCATACCGAAGGAAAGGGCATCCCGTCCCGGGAAGGCATGGTAAAACGGCTTCTTCTCGATCGGGTCGATGGCCAATCCCGCCACGTAACCGGATGGCGCCAGCAGCTCGCCGTTCTCGTTGAAGCGCACCCGGCAGACCCCGCTGCGCCCGGGAAGGATCGTGCAGCGATGGCCGCACGCCAGACAGCGCACACGCCCGTTTTCCCCCTTGACCACAAGCTCCGGTGCCGAGGGCATGGTGCTTTCGTTGAGCAACTCTTTCAGGCGAACGGACGCCGAAGACATGTCGTCATTCCCTACGGTCGTTGAACTCGGTTACCTTGAGTATTATATGGGGCATTCGGAAGGAGTCCCACCGGTCGCAGCTTCAGGCAGGTGAACGTGGAAATCGCTTACGGCATCATCGGATTACTCGTGGGAGTTGCCGCTGCATGGGTCTTTGCCACCCAGCGTGGCAAGCTCCTCATTCAGCGCGAGCGGGGCGAAATCGCCCAGCGCATGGCCGCGCTCGAAGCCGAGGCCGCGGGACTTCGCACTCGGCTGTCCGAGGGTGATTCCGTCGTTGCTTCCTTGCGCGAGCAACTCGACAGCGAACGCCGGGAGCGGGCCCGCGCGGAAACCCGCCTGGAAGAGGGTCAGCGGCGGATCAGCGAGCAGCAGCGGATTCTGGACGAGGCGGAGAAGAAGCTGAAGGACGCGTTTGCATCACTATCAGCCGACGCGCTGAAATCCAACGCCGAGCAGTTTCTTGTTGCGGCCAGAAAGACCCTCGAAGTCGTGCTGAGTGACGCCCGCGGCGATCTTGGAAAGCGCCACGAGGCGATCAAGGCGCTTGTCCAGCCGCTGAGCGATTCATTGAAACGCTATGAGACGCAGGTCCAGTCCCTCGAGCAGGCGCGGCAGAAGGCGTACGGTTCGCTCGAGGAGCAATTGAAGTCGCTTGCCCACACAAGCCAGACGCTCCAGCAGGAAACGGGTCGTCTGACGACGGCGCTGCGTAATCCCCGCGTCCGCGGACGTTGGGGTGAACTCGCCCTGCGCCGGGCTGTCGAGCTGGCCGGCATGACCGAGCATTGCGACTTCAACGAGCAATTGGCAGTCAGCAGCGATGACGTGCGGCTTCGCCCCGATCTCGTCGTCCACCTCCCGAGCGGGCGGACCGTGATCGTGGACGCCAAGGCCGTGGTCGATGCGTACCTCGATGCCGTCGCCGCGCCGGACGAGGATTCGCGGAAGTCGCACCTCGCGCGCCATGCCGATCACGTCCGGGCGCGCGTGCGTGAGCTCTCGGCCAAGAGCTATTGGGAACGATTCGAGCAATCGCCTGAGCTGGTGGTGCTGTTTCTGCCCGGCGAGTCATTCTTCAGCGCGGCCCTGGAGGGAGATCCGCGCCTGCTCGATGAAGCCGGCGAGCGGCGCGTCATCCTCGCCTCGCCGACCACCTTGATTTCGCTGCTTCGTGCAGTTGCTTTCGGCTGGCGTCAGGAGCGGCTGGCGGAAAACGCCGAGCACATCAGCCGCCTCGGGCGGGAACTTTATGAGAGGATGCGCATCCTCGTGGACCGACTGGACAAACTCGGCACGCACCTGGGTCGGGCCATCTCAAGTTACAACGACACGGTGGGGACGCTGGAGTCTCGAGTGCTCCCTTCCGCTCGGCGATTCAAGGAACTGGGTGCGGGGGGCGGGGCCGAATTGCCGGAAGTCTCCCCGGTAACCGTCGCCGCGCGGCAATTGTCAAACAACACTCCGAGTGATGCGGAAGCGCCGCTCGAGGAAAAGGGTTGAAACAAACGCTCCCGGAAGTCGCGGTGCAGCCCCCGGGAGCGGAATGCCTGATCCATCGACTACGGTTGCTTCCAGATTACTGCACCTCGATGGGGCCGCCGCCGGTGGAAACACAGCCGGTCGCGCAATAGTGATAAGTGGCCGCGCACAGGTTGTAGTACACGTTGCCGTCATCGCAGAGCACCGGGTCATACACCTGCGGGCACAGAACGGTGAAGTCCGGGCAATCGCCGCCGCCAATCGGCGTCGGCTTGCCCTTGCTCATGCCCGGCGCGGCGAAAAACCCGACCACGAAGAGTACTGCGAGAGTTGCGATGAGTACCTTCTTCATCTTTGACCTCCAGTTCGACGGAAATGACATGAGGGCTATCGACGCGATAGCTTCCTCTCCCGGGTGAGGTAACCGACGTCGATCGGTCGTTATTCCCGCAATTGCACGTGCAAGGGACAAGAAAACGGTTCCCGACTGGTTTCATCTCCAATCGGGAGCCGTGCGGTTTCGGACTGAGTTGTCTGCTCTCGACGATTGCGGCGAATTTCAGGCCGCCGCCTGCGATCCCGCCGGCATGTGGTTACGCGCCTGCTCGACGATCGCATCAAAATCGGCGGGACTGTGGATGGCAATCTCGCTGAGCATCTTGCGGTTCAGCTCGACGTTCATTTGCGTCAGCGCGAAAATGAAACGGCTGTACTGCATGCCGCGGGCCCTGCATGCTGCGGTGAGACGAATAATCCACAGCGCCCGGAAATCGCGCTTGCGACGACGGCGATCGCGATAGCTGTACAGGCGGGCACGGCGGACGGCGATCTTGGCCGACTTCCAGTGGTTGCGCGGCGCGCCCCGGAAGCTTCGCGATGCCCGAAGCACACGCACTTTTCTGCGATGTCGAGCCGCTCCGTAGGTTGCACGACCCATGAACTCAACTCCTCTTTACGGCGCGTCCGCCGCTGTTCAGTTACTCGTTCGAGCAGGGCGCAGGTCCCTCGGCCCCCAGCATCCGCCGGATCCGATTCTGCAAAGCCCCCTTGAGGATGCCCGGACGGCGGAGCTTGCGACAGCGGTCACCGCTCTTGTGGCTCATCAGGTGGCCGGTTCCCGGCTTCTTGAAGCGAACCTTACCCTTCGCGGTCAGCGAAAATCGCTTCCTCAATCCCTTATGTGTCTTGGGCTTTGGCATCGTTCGGTCTCTTGGTACCTCGCCTGATTTTTGCGAGCCGAGCATTATACGGCCGCTCATACCCGATGCAAGACGCCGCCGCACCGGAATTCCCGCTCCGGGCACGAGTGCTCCACGGGCGCCGATCCGAACGAGTGGCGGCAAGATCCAATTGGCGGTAACTTCATGAACGACAAGAAGTAGCGGTTCCTGGGCCCAAGGGGAGAGGCGGATTCGACAACGCGTGGACAAGCTCGCCGACAATCACCGGCAAACAAGCGTGCGAAACGTGGAAGCACTCGCCTGGATCGGAATCCTCGCCCTGGCCGCCTTCCTGCGGTTCTACGATCTGGGCCGGTTTCAGCTTTGGCTTGACGAGTCTTGCACTTCCTACGTCGTCTTTCATCTCGCTTCCTGGCCAACGGAGGGCCCTCCTTGGGCCGAGGTCGCCCATCTGCCGTATTTCGGCCTGCTTCGCGGCTGGACGTACCTGTTCGGAGAGTCCGGCTGCGCACTGCGAAGCCTCTCCGCGACGGCCGGAGTTCTGGGGGTCCTGGCTGTCGGGATGCTGGCGAGGCGGGCCGGGGGAAGAACGGCAGGGCTGATCGCCCTCATTCTGGCCGCGGTGAATCCTCTCCAGATTCACTACAGCCGAGAAGCGCGCGTATATGCGCTGTGGATTCTTGCCTTGACGATCTGCCTTCTGCTGCTTCGACGGGCGGCCGAATCCGGGCGCTGGCGCTATTGGCTGGCTTACGGATTGGCAGCTTGGGTCGCCGTGCTCCTCCACTACTACACCCTGCTCTGGATTCCGGCCACGGCGGCGGTGCTGCTTGTCGGGAGCAACCGTCGTCGGACCGCGCGCCGCTGGATCGTAACCCATGCCGTCCTCGGGTTTGCGCTGGTCCCAGTATTGATCGGGCTCGTCATTCCCAACGCTGAGACAGGCCCACGCCGCTGGCTCCAGCAGGTCTGGGAGGGCTATCCGCCTTGGGCCGCGATGGCCCGCTCGATATCGGTCATGCTCCCGGCCGGGTGGTATCCGAACTACCTTGGCGAGGTCGGGGCAGCCGATGACTGGCTCGCCGCCACATGGGGAGCGATGCCCGCCGGGATCGTGGTTTGGGCACCGCTGATCGCGTTCGTTGCGCTGGTGGTCTGGGGGCTGCTTCGAATCCGCACAAATCGAAGTAGGGCTGTCGAGGCGTTCTGGCTACTGGCGGGGACCCTTGCGTTTCTCGTGCTGGCCTGGCTGGCGTCGCTCCTGTGGCGACCGGCGTACGTCGTGGGACGCTACGACCTTGCGGCTTGGCCGATGCTCATCGGGGGGATGGCGATTCTGATCGCCCAGACCGGTCGGCGATCCGGTCGGGTTGCAGGCCGGGTCGTACTTCCGGCAGTAATAACATCCGTTCTCACGGTGTGCAGTGCGGTGACGATCTACGCGGCGGCATCTGTTGTTCCGCAGCGGGACACACAAGAGCGCGTGCGTCGGATCGCGGCCGAGGTCTCACCCGGCGACCTCATCATCAGCGTCGGCCTGTATCGCTGGTTCCTGGACCATGCCTGGCGCCGGCAGGGCGTGGACGTCGAGTGGCTTTCCTTCCCCCGAAGACACGACCGCCAGCTCTGCTGGGATGACGCCGAAGCAGAACTGCAACACCCAGGTGAGATCGAAGCGGACGTGGCGTTTACGCTCGGGCGGATCCGCGATGCGCTTGAAAACGGGCGCCACGTTTGGCTGCTCGCCCAGGGCGAACCCGAGACACCCCGCTGGGAAGTTGACAGGCACCTGTTCGAAGCCCTTCACGGTGCGGACATCGAGATAGCACTTCGCGACGCTTGGCTGGGCCTGGCGGAGTTGCGGCCTATTCCCTGATTCCTGACGCTGGCGATCGAGTCCGCGCCGCGTTTCGAAACTCAAGATCGACTTCACGCTTTCCGATGGGACCGATAAGCGGAAACCACAGGCGATCCGTACGCGCATGTCGGACACAGCCCATCCAGCAATGCCGGCGCTCCCGGCGAACAGGACGTCACGGAATCTTCGCGGCGCAGAGCCCCTTCTTTGCCCTGAGTATGCCACTGAGGCCGGTTTGCGAGCGCGTTCATTAAGTTGGACGATGGTCGGCGCCTGGATCGTGGCCCTGTTTGTCGTCCTTTCTTTTCTGCCTTTCCGCAGCCAGATCCCGCCGCTGATCGAATCGGACTACGGTTACCAGCTCATTGCCGCAGAACGCATGGCACACGGTGAAGGGCTGACGTCCTTGCCCCCGGCCGCACCTGGTCAGTCTTGGACGTGGCACGGGGATTGGGTCTTTCTGACCCGTTGGCCGGCAGGCTACTCAGCGCTCGTCGGGCTGTTGCAGAAAGGCCTGGAGGTGAGCCTCATCGAGGCGTGCCGCTGGATCGCTGTTGCCGCGGTGGCGGTTTCGCTGGTTGCCTGGTTTCTGGTCATCAAGCAGGTCGCGCGGGGCGTCGTGGGAGGACTTGTGGCCGCGGTGGCGGCAGGATTGGCTGTCGGTGTGCCGTCGCTGCTGAATCCGTCGACGGATTCTGTACTCGTCGCCCTGCTTCCCGTGTGCATGCTGCTCGTCGCCGAGGGCGTGGAACTGTCCCAAAGGAACTGCCGCAGCGCCGCCGCCTGGCGTCTGGCTCTGGGTGGACTACTGGCCGGTGGACTCTGCTGGATCCGCTATGCGAGCGTGTTCGTACCCGCGGGAATCGGCATCTATCTGCTCGGCTCCGCGCTGCACGACTTGCGGCGGCATTGGAAGAATCTCTCCTTCTTTGCGCTTGGCGCGGCCGTGCCGATGATCGCGCTGGTGGTCGTCAACCGGTTGTTCGGTGCGGATACACGTCTCGCGCAGCAGTTCAATCTCGGCACAGATATCGGATTCGATTTCTCCTGGTCCATGCTGGTCGAGGCTTGGCGCCGAGCGACATCAGTGGGCTTCTATGAACATCGTTCGGAGAGCACCTGGTTGTACATGCTCTGGCCGGTCGTGCTCGCGGCGAGCGTGATGTGCTTTCCGGCTTGGCGGCGGCGACTGAAGCCGTTCTTCGGTCGGCCCGTCATGGGGCTGGCAGGTGCGATCCTCGGATCGTTTCTCTTCATGATCGTCATCGCAACGGTCCTGTTTCACGACAAGTTCAACTTCGTCGGGCTGGATCGTTATTATCTGCCGGTAAAGCCACTGTACCTGCTGCTCTTCATAGCGCCCGTCGTCGTGCTGCTGCGGATTGAACTGCGTGTAGCGGCCGCGCTGCCGCTCCTGCTGGCGGGATCCTGGATCGTTCACGAAGAATGGCTGCGGCCGTATGTGCGAACGCTGCACGCCCGGACCGATGTCACGCCGCTCGGCGCCTGGTCGCGCTGCTTTGAGCCCGGAGCGAGCGGGCTCTACACGTGGCTGCACCGCCAGCCGCCGCGCGACCTGGTCATCGTAAGCAACTTCCACGAATTCGTTGCGCTGGAGACCGGGCAGCCAGCCGTGCCCGTCCCGGAGAGCGTTGCGGAGCTGGAGTCATGGCTCGCCCGAATCCGCAAGGCGCGGGGGGTGGAGCGCCTTCGAACCTTGTTCGTCCTGGATCACGACAACCGTTGGCGCGACTATTGGATTCCCTCGCCCGAAGACATCATCCGGATTTTTGATTTGCGTTCGGCAACCGGGGTTCCGACATCCGCGGAGGACATGGTCTTCGAGTACACGTCCGGCGATGACGAAGAGCGGAATCGCGCGATGGCCGCACGTCTTTCCCCGTATCCATCCGACAGCGTGTACCGCAAGTCGTTGCGCCGGAAATGACAAAAGGCGTGCGGCGACTGGGGGGGATCGCCGGCACGCCTTCGGTCTGGAGGTAAGCGGGAGGTAAGGGTGTCTTCTCCGCTTGATTCACCACATTATACGTTGAATCTCGCCAAATGTTTGTCTCTTGTTCGTAACGCGAATTCGCCGGTTTTCCAGCGGAATTCGAGGCCACTGTGCCATTTGCATCACATCTGCGTAACGCGGCGATGCCGCTCCGGCTCCCGGATCAGGCGGCCTTCCGCGCGTTGAATTCTCTGAAAATGGCTGGGGCGCGACGCCGATTGGGGGGACTCGACGACGCGCCCCGGTCTGGAGGTAGGGAGGGGAGGGTGCCCCTTGAGTCACCAGATTATAGGCCTGTGAAATCTGTCGGTTGAAACGGGTTTGTCGCAAGTTGTCGCTCCGTCTGATGCCGCTCCCAGTGCCCATAGAGCTCGCGCAAACAGCGATCGATACGAGGTTTGGCAAAAAACCTGAAGCTGCGTTGCACACATCGTGAATGACGAACAAGGTTTGCGAAGCTGGGATGTTGCGGCAGACGGCGATGCGGCCTAAGATTCGCCCGCAAATACGTTTCTGGGCTTTTCCTCGCAATTATGAATGGAGAATCCATCGTGCCATCCCGCCAAGAACGGGGCCTTCACCTGTTTACTTCCGAATCCGTGTCCATGGGCCACCCTGATAAGGTGGCCGATCAGATTTCCGACGCCCTGCTGGACAGCCTCATCGGGCCCGACCCCGGCGTGCGGGCTGCGATTGAAACGCTCGTGACCACCAACTATTGCCTGATCGCGGGCGAGGTCACGGTTCACAACCCCAAGGCGGAGCGGGCTCTGGCCGAATATGACCGAACGATCCGCAAGGTGATCACGGACATCGGGTACACGGACACGGCGGCGGGGTTCGACGCGGAAACGTGCAAGATCGAAACGCGGATCCACAAGCAGTCGGGCGACATCAGCCAGGGCGTGACCGCGGGGGAAAATCCGCTCGGTGAGCAGGGTGCCGGCGACCAGGGACTCATGTTCGGGTTCGCATGCGACGAAACGTCGCAGCTTATGCCCCTGCCCATTCATCTGTCCCACCGTCTGGTGGAGCAGCAGGCGAAGGTTCGTCGAGAAGGCGGCATCAACTGGCTCAGGCCGGACGCCAAGTCGCAGGTGACCGTGGTGTACGACGGGCAGCGGCCCATTGGCATCCGCACCGTCGTTCTTTCCACGCAGCATACGGAGGCCGCGCTCGATCCGAAGAATGACCGACGGATGAGCGAGGACGCGCGGCGCGAGGTTCGCGACAAGATCATCATGCCGGTGCTTCAGCACGAGTGCCCGGATCTTTCGACGGAAGGACTGCGCTTTCACATCAATCCCACGGGGCGGTTCCTCACCGGCGGTCCCGACGGCGATTGCGGACTCACCGGGCGCAAAGTGATCGTGGATACGTACGGCGGCTACGGCCGGCACGGCGGCGGTGCCTTTTCGGGCAAGGACCCCTCGAAGGTGGACCGCAGTGCCGCGTACATGGCACGGCACGTTGCCAAGAACATCGTGGCCGCCGGACTTGCCCGGCAGTGCGAGGTTCAACTGGCGTACGTGATCGGCGTGGCCGAGCCGGTATCCGTGGCGGTGGACACCTTCGGCACGGGAGAGGTCGCGGAAGAACTGTTGTCCAAGGCGATTCGAGAGGTATTTCCGCTGAAGCCCGCCGAGATCATCTCCTACCTGGAGCTCTGCCGTCCCGTGTACTTCCAGACGGCGCGGCACGGTCACTTCGGCCGGGATGAAAAGGGCTTCACCTGGGAAAAGACCGACCGCGTGGAGGATCTTCGTTCCGCGACGGGGGCGCTTCAGGCGGTATAATCCCGCCGGACCGCACCCGCTGAGACCGAACGGCTATTCGTCAACGGCTACGGCAGTCCGCTCGCGATTGTCAAACCACGCGGTGTGCTTTATCCCGGCCGCGCGAAGGATACCGAGCGCGTAGTCAAACCCGGCGCCGATGTGCTCGCTGCGGTGGGAGTCCGATCCCAGCGACATGCACATTCCCCCAAGTTCCGCGTAACGTCTCACCGTCGCGGGCCCGGGCATGCTTTCGTCAAGCCCTTGTCGAAGTGACGACGTGTTGATCTCCGGTATGAGGTCGGCCGCGAGGCATCCGCGAAGGATGTCGTCGAAGAGGTCGGCGCAGGGACCCACGTCGTGTGATCCGAAGAAGCGCTGCGTGTAGCGCTTGACCATATCCATGTGTCCGAGGACGTCGAAGACCCGGCCCCGCTGCGCGCGGAGTTCGGCGCAGTGGCGGACGGCGTCACGGACCTTCTCCAGGTAGCGCCGCGTGCCGGTGTGTAGCTCCACGCCTTCCCAGTGTTCCTTCTTGTGCACGGGAACCTCGCCAAAGTAGTGCACGCTGAGCATGACCATGTCGAATTCGTGGCGGGAGAGAAAGTCGAGGATGAAGTCCATCCGCTGGGGCTGGTAGCAGACCTCGATTCCCTTGCCGATGAAGAGGCGCTTTCCGTAGATCTCGCGGAGGCGGTGAATCGTTGCGGAATAGGCTTCGTGATCGTAGACGCAGTCGTTCCACTCGTTGGGGTGGGTATCGAAGTGCTCCGTGAAGGTCAACCCGGCCAGTCCGCGTGCGAGGGCGGACTCGACGTTGGCCTGCGGATCGGCGCTGGAGTCGAATGAGTGGCGGGAGTGAAGGTGCTGGTCGTAGAGCCGCATGACACGCTCGAAAGGCTCCGCGTCTGATTCGCCGGTCGCCTCTAGAATAGGGGATAGCATCGCGTCGCGGACGAGGCAAGTGTCGACGGTTCGCGGTCCCAATTTGATGCGCACCGGAACGACGCATGGCCGCGCTGGGAATTGAGCGCGTCGGTTCGGTACGCTAGCCTGATGCCGCCGGGGTAAACTGCAAGGCGGCGGGCTGTTTCCAGGAAGGAGTCAGAAACATGGGCGTACGGAAATTCCAATTGGAGGCGGGGGTTGTCGTGCTGGGATTGTGCGTGCTGCTCTCGGGCTGCCAGACCGTCAAGAAGGCCACGGGGAGCTACGAGGCGTACATGCAGGCCGATCCCGAGCGCGTCGTGTCCGCGGCGCGGGCGAGCATGGAGGAGTTGGGCCTCATCGGCGTCGTTGCCCAATCGACCAAGCTGGACGGTGAACTCTCCGCCCGCACGGCTCAGGACAAGACCGTGACCGTTTCGGTGCAGCGCGAAGGAGAGGATGTCAGCCGGATGACCGTGCGCGTGGGGACGTTTGGTGACAAGGCCATGAGTCAGACGATCATCCGGAAGACGATGGACCGCCTCGAATAGGAGCGAGGATCGTCCAAGCGGCGCTCCACCGTCGTGTCCGAACGGCACCAAACGCAGCCGCGCAGCGCCGCCCGGCAAAGAGGCGGCACTGCGCGTTCTTTCTTGCGTATGTCAGGCGAAAGACCGCGGCTACGGCGTGGGATAAAGCTGCTCGCCGGAGTCCTTGCACTTGACGACGATGCAGTCCACCGGGCAGCGCTCCGCGGCCTCGAGGATGTACTCGCGGGAGTCGGTGCTGCCCTCGCGGACGATGGCCTTGGCCTCGTCGTCGATCTCGAAGGTTTCCGTTGCGGCGTCCACGCAGGCTCCGTCGCCGATGCAGGCGTCACGATCGATGATAATCTGCAGTTTCTCGATGTCGGCCACGATGATTCTCCTGTCTCCTTGGTCTATTTATGACCAGCCCGAACAAGACGCGGCGCCTGTCCTCGGGCGCCGCACCAATACTACCCTGGAACGAGGCAGCCCGGCCGGCCCGATTGGGGCCGTCGGCAGGGCCGCCTCGACTGAGTTGGGCAAGCAAAATCAGTGCCACAGGCACGAGAAGTGACATTCCCGCGGACAGCGCGGCGGGAGCCGGGCATGCAGAGGATTGGTCGCGCCGCGGTTGTGAACGGCTCGGTGTCAGCTTTGCGGGTCGGTTTCTTCGTCGTCCTTGGGACGAATGCGCCCGGAGTTGGCTTCACGAAGGGATGCTTCAAAGTCGAACAAGCGATACTTGGCCATGATGCGCCAGTCGTCGAGGGCGGTGCGGGCGCGATCAAGGGCCTCGTTCGTGTCGAGGTAGCGGCGGCGGGTTTCGGCCAGCAGTCCGCGGAGCCGCTCCCGCTCCCCTTCGGGCAGCTCCTCGATGACCGCGGCAATCTCCTGAAGCCGGTGTTCGAATTCCTCACGCGTCATCTCTTCCCCCCCCAAGAAGTTTACGACGTGCCGGACGGGGTCGGCCTCGACCGGTACCCCATTCTAGGAGGGGGAATTCCCGGGATGGCGGCCGATACCTCACCTGACCGGGAATCTGAGGAATTTCAGCATTTGAACGCGGGAGCCGCTGGATTCTCGGCCACGGCGGGACCCAATTGAGGTGGGCACCGCCGGTTATCGCTCATTGCTCGACGCAGTCGAGGCGGGCGCGGGATCGTACCCGTTCGTTGAGTCAGCCTTGGGGCGGTCCTATACTCAGCGCCTCAAGCAGGGAGTTAGCGGTCGGTGAAAAAGCTTATCCTGATCGGAGCGGCCAACGCGGAACTCGCCAAGCTGGTGCGGGCGATCAACGGCCGCGCGCCCACCTGGGAACTGGTCGGTTACCTGGACGATGATCCCGCCAAGCAGGGGACGATGTTCATGGACGCGCCGGTGCTGGGGCCGACGAGCCAGTTGGCTTCCGACCGGCATGCGGATGTGTCGGTCCTGACCGCGATCGGGGCGCCGGCGATTCGCCGAAAGATGGCAGGGCTCCTGGAGCAAGCCGGTTGCGAAGTGGCATCGCTGATTCACCCCGGCGTGGACTTGTGGGGTGTGGGCATCGCTCCGGGCTGCATCGTGTTCGAGGGTGCGACGATTTCGCCGAACGTCACGGTCGGGGCGCATTCTCTGATCAGTTTTCTGACTTTCCTCGGCCACGACGTGACGGTGGGTTCATTCTGCAATGTGGCGCCGAACGCGACGATCAGCGGGCGGTGCGTGATCGGCGACGAGGTCTACATCGGCGCGGGAGCGACACTGCTGCCCAAGGTCCAAATAGGAGACGGCGCGGTCGTGGCGGCCGGGGCGGTAGTGACGCGGAACGTCAAGCCGAAGTCGACCGTGGTAGGAAACCCGGCGCGGGTGATGTTGCAAATGTAGGGTTCGTCCCCTGACGCACCTTATTGTTCACACAACAAAGGTCCTGCCGTGGAACTTGATGCCCGACTACTGGAATTGGCGGGGGAAGTCCTTGAGATCGACCCGCAAGAACTGGGCCCGGACGACGGTATCGGCCGGACCGCGGGATGGACCTCGCTGGCACATCTCAACCTGATCGTGGCGATCGAAGAGACGTTTGACATTCGCCTACCCACGTCGCGACTTCCGGAACTGACGACGCTGGGAAAGTTGCAGGGGGAACTGGGTCGGCAGGGAATGGATTAGGCGTTCCTGATGGCCTGAGAGCGAATTCTTGATCCACGCAACGGCGCGCGGCCGGACCGGCGAGGATGATTTCCAATCGACGTGAAAACCCACTGCAGAGGAAGATGGTGATCAAGACCATTCGCCAGCAGCTCGACGATGAGATGCCGGTTTGCGTAAGGAAGTGGGCCTTTCGCTGGATGGCACGGTTTTGTTTCCCCGCTCTCGTGTTCAGCTTCGGTGGACTGCTTGCAAGCGAGCTGCTTGTAAGGGGGTTTGCATCCTTTCGGTGGGCTGCGGAGAACTTGATATGGTTGGGGTTTGCGATCCCCATCGGTGTCGCACTCATCCAATGGATTGAGCACTGCCGGGTTCCCCGTTTCGCGCGGGTGGCCGTTGCGGCAGAGAAAGAGGGCAAGGTTCCCTGCGAGCACTGCCTGTACATTCTCGGGCCCGAGCAAACGAGGTGTCCCGAGTGCGGGCGGGAAGTGGACTTTCAGAAACTTGTGACCAAGTGGAGGCCCTGGTGCGATCGCCACCGCAAGCGGGTCAATCGTCGTACAAAAATTGTGCCCCGATGAAATAGACCTTGCTGGTTCAGGTGCAGTGGTGGATGGCGGCCCGGGTTGGTGGAAGAGCCGAAAGTGACGAAGGCATCCGGCGATCGGGCAAAACCGCTCCCTGCGTGCATTCGCTCGATGGAGCGTCGAGCACTCACGGTTCTCAGGGTTGCGGCGATAGTCTGTTTGCTGTCCTTCTCCACCGTCTGCTGGTTCGTGTCGTACAGCGCGGCTCAAGTGTTTATGTACTTTTCATTTGGCGCGGCGGTGGTCTGGGCGTTCGGCACCAAGCATGGGCGGCGACGGCGTATCCGATCAGCCGCCGAAGCGGTCATCCAGGGTAAGATGGCTTGTCAATGGTGCTTGTACTGGCTTACCAAAGACCAGGAGCGCTGCCCGGAGTGTGGACGGCCGGCCAAATGGGGTGTTGCGGAAGAGCGATGGAGGAACGTCGCGGCGCTCGAGCGCATACCGTGGCCGCCGTCGCAGGGTGCGGACGCGGGCTCGGCGTCAGATGAAGGCGGTTGAGAAACCGTTCTGGATTCCGGCTTGCGCCGGAATGACATGATCAGAAAGATCGCTACCCCAAGCGGGTCAATCATCAAACAAGAACTGTGCCCCGATGAAGTAGCCCTTGCTTGTCCAGGTGCAATGGCGGATGGCGGCCCGGCCCTGGAAGCTGGCTTCGGGCTGGTGGATGGCGATGGTCAATTCGATGCCTTCCGGCAGGGCATCGTCGTGGATCAGGCCCACACCGTCGAGGCTGAGATTGACGCAGGTGGCGAGCTGAAGCTGCTCAATCCCGTCCTCGTCGGGGACCCAGAGCTGAACCGTGCCGGGGAACGGCCAGCGACGCACGTTGCGCCGGCCGGCGCCCTCGTCATCCGGGGCGTGAACCTCATTACCGACAAGCAGTTCTGCCACGGTCTGGCGATTCAGCGGATAGATTTCGGTCGTTTCCATGACGTACGCTCCCCCTCGGTGCCGGACGACCGGTCCGTCGCGCGGCCGTTTCGATTCAGTCTACGATTCGCGGCAAGCGATGCGCAAGAAAGTCCGCGCGAGGGGATATCGGACGTGTCAAGAAGGCAACAGGCAACAGGCAATAGGCAATTGAGAGACTGAGCGGCAGGCCATTGGGTTGCCGGGTTCCGCAGTCCGCAATCCAAAATCCGCAATCGAATCCGCCGCTACCCCCAGATACGCATCACGTCGTTGTAGGTCACGAAGAGGAACGCGCCGATGATGAGGAACAGCCCGATCATCTGCGTGGCCACCTGCACTTTCAGGCTGACCGGACTTCCCTTGATCTTCTCGATGATGAGGAACACCATCAGGCCGCCGTCCACGATGGGCAAGGGCAGGAAGTTGATCACCGCCAGATTGGCCGAGATGATGGCCATGAAATACAGGAACTGCACGAAGCTGGTCTGGGCGATCTGGCTGCCCATACTGATGATGCCCAGCGGTCCGGACATGTTCTCCACGCCGACCGTGTCGGAAAACACCATTCGCTTGATGACCAGGTAGACCTGGAGGATGAAGCTCCACGTCTTGTGCATGCCGATGGAAATGGCGTCGACGACGTTCTTCCCCTTGAGAATGATCGTCTCGGGGAGAATGTCCACGCCGGGAGCGAACGCCACGCGCCCCAGCCAGGGGTCGGTCATGTCCTCGGTGACGTCGATGTACGCGGTCAGCGGGGCGGCGATGGGCGTGGGGCGGTAGACGACGGGCACGTTTCTCTGCCCGACGAGCGACTCCAGGAGATGCTCCGTTCCCTCGTGGTAGCCGACATGGACCTCCTCCTCGCCGCGCCGGGTCTTGATGACCACGGTTTCACGCCCGTCGATCGAGATGATGCGAGCCTCCGGCCCGACGCCGAGAATCGTTCGCAGCGAACGAGGCACATGGAAGGGCACCGTATGGGTCTTACCCGCCACATCATCGTAAGCCAGCAGCACATCCTTGCCGGCCCGTTCGCGGAAGGCGTTGATGAGCTCGACCCACGTGGAGACCTTCTTGTCATCCACCGAAGTAATGGCCGCGCCGGTGGGAATGTTGGCTTCGGCCGCGGGTGTCGTCTTGCCGTGGATCTGCCGTACCACGGCTGCCGTGCGGAGCACGTCATTCGCGACAAACGTGAAGGTGGCGTCGATGGCCCCCGGCGGAATGGGCCAGACGGTGACGGAGACGATGCCGTTGCCGGGCCGTCGCAATTCCAGGGACACGGCCTTGCCCGAGCTGCGGTGAATCAGGCTGGACAATTTGGATGCCGAGGGGTGCTCGGTGTCGTTCACGGAGAGGACTTCGTCACCCACGCGAATACCGGCCTTGTCGGCGACGCCGCCGGGGCGTACCGCGGTGAATTGCACGAGCGGGTGATCGGCGGACGCCGGACTCGAGTCCTTTGGAGATTCGGTACTGGTGTCCGCGTCGTCGTCCGTCCCGTCCCAATCGGCCTGGATGGTGGCGGCGCCAAAGCGGTTGGTCTTGGGCCGCACGAATCCGCTCACGACCTTGCCATCCGACTTGCGAACCAGGAAGGGGATGTCGAACTCGGGATTCTGCCGGATGGCCTGGTTGATCTGCAGGTAGGTCGGGTAGGGGCGATCGTCGAAGGAGAGGACCGTGTCGCCCACTTCGATGCCGGCGAGTTCTGCCCGACTGTCGCGATCCACCGTACCGAACCGGGCAAGGGGCGTCAGTCCGAGAAGGCTGATGGACGCCGGGTCGGAGCTGTCCGCGGGGAAGAGCACGAGCTGCGGGGGGATGTCGACCTTGACCCGCTTGGGCGGGGCGTCGGGATTCTTGGGATCCTTGCGCTCGACGTAGACTTCGGGCGAGTAGGCCAGCATCTCCTTGACGCGGTCGATGTTGTCGTCGGTGACGGGCGTGCCGTTGACTTCGACGATCATGTCGCCCACGTGGGGATGGTCGGGGCGGGTCGGATCCATCGAGGGGCCGACCCAATAGATCTCGCGCGTCGAGCCCGGGGCAATCCCGATGACCTGCCGTTTGATCTGGCGGGTGTTCTCGGGCCGGCGGAAGTCCGGCTTGACGAAGACGGGTTCGATCATTTCCCCGTTGCGCTTTACGCGGAATTGGATGCGCTCGTGCGGCGGCGCGAGGGCGATGGCCGTGGTCAGGTCGATGTTGAAGTCCAGCACGCGCTTGCCGTTGATGCTGACGACCTGGTCGCCGGGGAGCAGGCCGGCCTTGTCCGCCGGGCTGTCCGGCTCGACATAGCCGATGCGCGTGGTAATCGCGGGCATGCCGATCATGAAGATGATCATGAACAGGGCGCAGGCGAAAAGGACGTTCATGATCACGCCGGCGGAGACGATGACCATGCGGTGGAGAACGGGCTTGTTGACGAATGAGCGTGGATCGTCCGAGAAGAGAAGTTCGTTGCTCTTGTCGTCGAAATCCTCCTGCCCGAGCATTTTCACATAGCCGCCCAAGGGAAGAATGTTGAAGGAGTAGCGCGTCTCGCCGTAGGTGAAGCCGAAGAGCTCGCGGCCGAAGCCGATGGCGAATCGATCAACCTTCACGCCCGCCCATTTGGCCGCGGCGAAGTGTCCCAGTTCGTGAACGAAGATGATGATGGAGAAACCCAGCACCATCAGCAGGTAGGGCCAGACCGCCTGCCAGATATTGGCGAGGGGCGAGGCGGCCAGCAGCGCGCCACCGGTCATGGACAGAGAGCTCAACAGGTCAGGCATCGGTTTACCTCGGTACGGGCCCAGCGATCGGCGGCCAGAAGCTGCTCGAGCGCGGGCGTCGCCATGTAATCGTGTTCTTGAATCGCGTGTTCGACAGCGGCCGCGATTTCCCGAAAGGCGATGCGCCGCTCGCGGAAGAGCTGCACGGCCGACTCGTTGGCGGCATTGAGCACGGCGCCGCACGTCCCGCCGCGTTCCGCCGCTGCGTAACCCAGCCGCAGTGCGGGAAAGCGCTGCGGATCGGGCGGGTCGAAGTGCAGACGACGCAGGTCGCCCAATCTGAGCCGTCGCGCCGGACCGGGCATGCGGTGCGGATACGTCAGAGCGTATTGGATCGGCAAGCGCATGTCCGGCGCGCCCAACTGCGCCACGAACGACCCGTCGCGGAATTCTACCATGGAGTGGACGATCGACTCGGGATGGATGACGACGTCTATGCGCTCCGGCGGAAGGTCGAAAAGCCAGCGGGCTTCGATGATCTCCAGGGCCTTGTTCATCATCGTGGCCGAGTCGATGGTGATCTTCGGCCCCATCTCCCACGTGGGATGCTGGAGGGCGTCCTCCAGCGTCACGGCGTCCATCTGCTCGGCAGTCCAGGTTCGAAACGGTCCGCCGGATGCCGTGAGGTAGATGCGTTCGACCTCGTCCGCCCGCCCGGCCTGCATGGCCTGAAACAGGGCGGAGTGCTCGCTGTCCACGGGGATGATCTCCGCCCCGTTTCGTCGCGCGAGGGGCATCAGGATGGAGCCCGCCAGGACCAGTGCTTCCTTGTTTGCCAGAGCGATTCGCCGCCCGAGCTCGGCGGCGCGAAGGGTCGCCGCCAATCCATCCGAACCGACTACGCCGCTCACGACGCAGTCGCATTCCACGGCGTCCACAAGTTCCTCCAGGGCATGCGGACCGCGAAATACCTTTGGATCGTATGCCAGCGAATCGGCGAGCCGATCGGCGTTCTCACCATTGGCGATGGCCACGGCGGGCGGGCGGAGCCGGTTGGCCTGGCCCGCGAGTTCATCACAGCGCGAACCGGCGGCGAGCCCGACGACCTCGAAGGAGCCGGAAAGCGCTTCGATGACATCGACCGTGCTCTGGCCGATCGAGCCCGTTGAACCCAGAATGATTACGCGTTGCCTCATGCCGCAGGTTTCAAGCCGCGCCGATATCGCCCGGAGGAATCGATGGTCATCTTAGGAGTCGTCCGGCAGGGGGACAAGCAAGCGGCCGTCCCCGGGACATCTTCCGACGAGCGCCCACCCCGAAGGACCGTCAGCGCCGCCGGCTTGCCGAGAGAATCGCGGCATTGGGACGCACGAGCGCAAATGCCGCCTTGCGGCGATCTCAGGTCCGATTCATCGCCGTTCAAGCAGATCATCGCAAATTGCTCACCGAATGCGGCGGACCTATAATGCCCGCAACTCACGCATGTCCGTCGCCACGGGCCGATCATGACCACTTTGCTATCCACGAAGCTCTTTTCCGTCGAACGAAGAATATATCGGCGATCGTCCGGGGTGGACGAGTCCGTCACCCGGGAAGTGATCGTGCATCCTGGCGCCGTGGTGATACTTCCCGTGCTCGATGACGGACGGATCGTCATGATCCGCAATCACCGTTTCGCGGTCGAACAGGAGCTGGTCGAACTGCCGGCCGGGACCCGGGAACCGGGCGAGCCGCCCGAAACGACCGCGCGTCGAGAGCTTCGCGAGGAGACCGGATACGAGGCCGCGCGAATTGAACCCCTTGCGTCGTTTTTCACCTCGCCCGGGATTCTAACCGAGCGGATGCACGGCTATTTGGCGACGGGTCTGCGGCATGTCGGCCAGGCGCTGGAGGACACGGAGCAGATCCGCGTGGACATCATGGACGCGCTTCGGGTTCGTCACATGGTGGAAACAGGGGAGATTATCGACGGGAAGTCGCTCACCATGCTGGGGATATACTTCCTTCGTCAAGGGAGCGGCAAAGGCTGCGCTGACTGACCGGCCGTCGGAGCCGTTCGGCGGCGGGGCGGTGAATCTGGGAACGCATCGGCATGTCCTGGCAGGATCGACCATACGCGCATGAAGAATCGGCCTACGGCGGCATGGGCTGGGGCCGAAGCGGTGGCACGCGCAGCGGCTGGCTCTGGGGTGGCAGCATTGTTACCACACTCATCGCCATCAACGTGGCGATCTTCCTGATCGGCATGCTCTTCAAGCCGATCGGCGAGGCGTTCTATCAGATCGGCGCTATGCAGGCGGCGGCCGTGCTCCACGGTCAGGTCTGGCGACTCATCACCGCTCAGTACCTCCATGCCAACGTCATGCACATCTTCTTCAACATGCTGGCCCTGTATTTTTTCGGCCGGGTGTTGGAAACACGCTGGTCGCCGACGAAGTTCTTCGTGCTCTACACGGTTTCCGGGCTGGTCGGGAATATCCTTTACACCATCCTGCTCGGCTTGATCCTGACCGACTACGCTTCGATTCCGGCCGTAGGAGCCTCGGGCTGCATCTTTGGTCTGCTCGGCATGGTGGCGACCCTGTACCCGGGCATGATGATCATCATCTATTTCGTGCCCATGCGTGTGCGGACGGCCGCGGCCCTGTTCGGTGGACTGGCGGTTCTCAGCATTCTCAGCAAGGGGCAGAACTGGCCCGGAGAACTCTGCCACCTGAGCGGGCTCGTGTTTGGCATCTGGTGGGCATGGCACGGTGAGAACTGGTGGTCGTCGCGTCCGCGCGGCGTGCGGCGGTCGCTGGGGGGAACGCCGCCGTCGAAGGCCAAACGGTTTCAGCAGCTTGTTGAAGAGCGCCGCGCCGATGCGGAGTTGATCGACGACATCCTCCGCAAGATCAACAACCACGGCCTCCAGAGCCTGACCGATCGCGAGCGCCGCGCCCTCCAGCAAGCCACGGAGCGCCAGCAGCGGCGGGAGGCGGAGCTCGGACGGGTGGATCGGCTATAATCGGCCGGTCGGGGTACAGTGACCTGCCATTTGATGAACCCCCGCACCATTAGGGGGGAGAACTCAGTAGAAGCCCGCCGAAGGGCACGGCGGTTTTGGGGGCGTCATCGGTCATGTACGGAAATGATCGGCCTTGGGACAATCCGCTCAACTGGTCGATCCGCGCCGGGCGCCTGTTCGGCATCGTCATTCGCGTCCACGTCGTCTTCATCCTGTGCGCCATCATCCTCGTCTGGATGGAAGTGCGGACGGAGGACGGATTCGACTGGTCGGTCCAGAACCTGATCCGGGCGCTGGGCACCTACGCGATCCTCTTCGGCATCGTACTGCTGCACGAATTCGGCCACTGCTTCGGCGCCCGATACGTCAAGGGAACGGCCGACGAGATTCTCATCTGGCCGCTGGGTGGCTTGGCCTATGTGCGCCCGCCGCAAACGCCCGCGGCGCACATGATCACGACCCTGGCGGGTCCGCTCGTAAACGTCGCGATCTGCGCGATCTGCTCCGGTGCCCTCGTTTTCTGGATGGGGTCGTTCGGTGCGGTTCCCTGGAACCCGTTGCATCCCTTCGAACCGGTAGACGGCAGCCTCTTCCCGACCACCGGCCAGGTCTGGCTGCTCCGCGTCTACGGGTTGAGCTACTTCCTATTGCTCGTCAATTTGCTGCCGATTTTTCCCTTCGACGGCGGCCGCGTGCTCCAGGCCTGGCTGTGGAGCAGGAAAGGCTTCGTCCGCTCGATGGAGATTGCTACAACCACAGGAATGATCGGGGCCGTTCTCGTGGGAATCTTCGGACTCTTCGTCCAGGCAAGTTGGCTGGTGTTGATGATTGCCATTTTCGGCTATCTGACCTGCTGGCAGACGCGGCGCCTGCTGAAAGAACAAGGCAAGATCGCGCTCGACGGTTATGAGAGCGAATACGCCGGAAGTCCCTACGGCGAAGAGTACGGCGGATTCGGGGTAAGTCACCCCTACGAGACCCAGGAGCCCGAGCGACGACCTTCGTGGTGGCAACGGCGCAAGCAACGCAGGACGGCGCGCAAGGTGCGGCGAGAGCGCGAACGCGTGATTGCCCACGAGCAGGCCGTGGAAGACATCCTCAAGAAAGTCTCGCTGGAGGGCATTTCTTCGCTGACGTCCCGGGAACGGTCGGTCCTCCAGCGCGAGACGGAACGAAAACGCGCCGCCGGTCCGCCGGAATTGTAGCCCGGGTCGCGCCTTGCACAGTCCTGCACCCGGCGCGATGATACCGTCCGTGAATCATCCATCTTACCAACAATGCGTGATGCCGGGCTGCGGAGCGACCTACGACCTCGGCGAGGTCCTTTTCAAGTGCCGGGCGTGTGGCTCACTGCTCGATGTGCGCTACGACTGGTCGCGATGCGTCGTGCCGGGATCCCTCTCGTTCTTCGACGAGCGACGCGCGACATTGGGCAAAACCGACGCCGAGAAGCGTCTGGACCAATCCGGCGTGTGGCGCTTTCGCGAGCTGATTCCCTTCGCCGCCATCAACGACCTGGTGACCATCGGCGAAGGACGCACGACCTTGCAGCCCGCCGATCAGCTTGCCGCGCACCTGGGCATGCGCGCCGGGCGACTGCACCTTCAGTACGAGGGCTTTAACCCCAGCGGCAGCTTCAAGGACAACGGCATGGCCGCAGCGTTCACCATGGCCCGCTGCCTGAATCGCCGGCGAATCTCCTGCGCCTCAACCGGCAATACCAGCGCATCGCTGGCCATGTTTGCCGCCCACACCCGCACGCGCGACGGAGATCCGATGCAGGCCATCGTGTTCGTGGGCGGGGGAAAGATCGCCTTCGGCAAGCTCTCCCAGGCCTTGGATTACGGCTCGCTCACTATTCAAGTCTCGGGCGATTTCGACGCGTGCATGCGTCTGGTACAGGAATCCGCCGAGCGCCTGAATCTGTACTTGATGAATTCGGTCAACCCCTTCCGGCTCGAAGGGCAGAAGGCCATCATGTATCGCGTGCTGGAGGGTCTGGGCTGGGAGCCGCCCGACTGGATCATCGTGCCCGGTGGCAACCTGGGTAATAGCAGTGCCTTCGGCAAGGCGTATATCGAGCTGAAAGAGCTGGGGCTGGTCAAGCGCGTGCCGCGACTGGCCATTATCAACGCTGCCGGTGCCAATACGCTATTCGAGCTGTACAACGAGCACGGCCTGCGTTTCCGCGGCGGCGATGTCGACGTGGAGAAGGTAAAGTCCTATTTCGCGGATTACGATGGGACGGGACGCTCCGCCAGGACGGTCGCCAGTGCGATCGAAATCGGCCGTCCCGTGAATCTCATCAAGGCGCTGCGCAGCCTGGAAGCCATGGACGGCGTGGTGCGGCAGGTTCCGGACGAGGCGATCGAGGACGGCAAGGCGCTGGTGGGGCGGTACGGCTATGGTTGCGAGCCGGCCAGCGGGGCGTCGGTGGCGGGGTTGAAGGTGCTGCTGGAAGAGCAGTTGATTTCCCCGGACGATCGCGTCGTTTGCATCCTCACCGGGCACGGGCTCAAGGACCCCAACGTGACGGTGAATTACCACTCGCAGGAGCGGGCGGACGTCCAAGGCCGGCGTTTCGCCAATCCTCCCGTTTCGGCGCCGGACGATCTCGAGGCCATCGTGCGGCTGCTGGGAGACGCCTGATCGTGGCGCACCGTTCCGAAATTTCGTGGGGCATGCGAATCGCATATCCTACGTGACTGGCGTTCATTATTTTCCACCTATAATTTGCCATTTGAGGCGTGTGTGATCGCGTGCCACTGCGCTCGAGCAGTGCACGCATTGGATCGGGAACCGCGTATGTTCCGATTAGCCCTGGCCGGCGCAACAGGACGAATGGGGCGGTGCGTGCTCGACGTGCTGCCCCGCGATGAGCGCTTCGCCCTCGCGGCCGCGCTGGTCGCCCCGGATGATCCCCAACTTGGCAAGACCATCCACTCGGGAAGTGCCGAGCTCAAGCTGACCGATCGGTTGGACGTTCCCTGCGACGTGCTGCTGGATTTCTCCGTCGCCTCGGGAACGATGGCCTGGCTGGAGGTGTGCCGTTCGCGCGGTATTCCCATGGTCATCGGCGCCACCGGGCACGACGCGGATCAACTCGCCCGCATCCACGACGCCGCCCGCGAGGTTCCCATCGTCCACGCAGTCAATTGCAGCGCCGGTGTGAACGCCGTTATGGCCTTGATTTCCGAAGCGGCCCGGCTCCTTGGCGATGCCTACGACATCGAGATCATCGAGGCCCACCACCGCCACAAAGTCGACGCCCCCAGCGGGACCGCCCTGATGCTGCTCGATGCGTTGCTCCGACAGCGCGGCGGCTCGCGCGAAGGCGACGCCATCTTCGGGCGGGAAGGGCAGACCGGGCAGCGACCGTCCGGGCAGATCGGCGTGCATGCTGCGCGCATGGGCGACCTGATCGGCCGGCACGAAATCCACTTCGGCGGCAACGGCGAAACGGTGACGATTGCCCACCAGGTCCAATCGCGGGAGACGTTCGCCCTTGGTGCCCTCCGCGCCGCGGCCTGGGTCGTCAATCGCCCGCCGGGAATGTACACCATGCGCGAGGTGCTAGGAGATTAGGAACCGATCTCGGTAGCAGGGAGCCCAGCGTTACTTCATCTCCCCCATCAACTGCATTAAGTGAGCCGACGTCTTGATCCCCCGGATGAAGTCCTCCACGGCCAGGAACTCGTTCGGTCCGTGGGCGTTGCAGTCCGGAACGCAGAAGCCCGGCATGAGCGACTCCGCCCCCAGCACCTGCTTGAACAGCGGCAAAATGGGAAGCGTCCCGCCCTCGCGGATGAACACGGGCTTCTTCCCGAACCCCCGCTCCACGGCCGTTTCCACCGCCTTCATTCCCGGCGAGTCCAGCGGGCACATGTACGCCCCGGCCGAGGCGTGGTGCTTGATCTCCAGCCGGACACCCTTCGGGGTGAGCTTGCGGACCACGTCGTCGAAGGCCCTGCCGATTTTCTCCGGGTCCTGGTTGGGGACGATGCGCATGGACACCTTGGCCATGACCCGCGCGGGGATGACCGTCGATGATCCCTCACCGATGAATCCGCCGAGTAATCCGTTCACGTCCAGCGTCGGGCGGGCCCAGCGCCGCTCGATGGTCGAATACCCCGCCTCGCCGTCGAGTTCCGGCACGCCGATCGTCTCGGCGTACTTGCGCTCGTCGAAGGGCAGGGCTTTCATCCGCTTGCGCTCCTCGTCAGTGGGCTCGCGGACGTCGTCGTAGAAGCCGGGGATGGTCACGCGGTTCTTCGCATCACGCAGGGCGGCGATGATCGCCGCCAGCGCGTTGCCGGGATTGACCAGCGTGCCGCCGTACGAGCCGCTGTGCAAGTTCTGCTTCGGCCCGGTGAGCACGATCTCCTTGTAGATCAGGCCTTTGGTGCCGTAGGTGATGGCCGGGATGTCCTCGTTGAACTTCGGCGTATCCGACAGGGCGACATAATCGCAGGCCAGCCGGTCCTTCTGATCACGGATCAGCGGGGCGAGGTTGGGCGAGCCGATCTCCTCCTCGCCCTCGACCAGAAACTTGACCCGCCCCGGAATCTTCTTGGCCACCTTCATCCACGCCTGCGCCGCGAACATGTGGGCGAGAATCTGCCCCTTGTCGTCGGCCGAGCCGCGGGCGTAGAGCTTGCCGTCACGAACCGTGGGCTCGAACGCCGGCGAGTGCCACAGGGATTCATCGCCGGTCGGCTGTACGTCATAGTGGCCGTAGATGAGCATCGTCTTGCCGCCGCCGGAGCCGTTGTCGGCGAGCACGGCCGCATGTCCCTTGGTGGCAACGATCTCGGCCTTGAGCCCGGCGCCCTCGAACACCTTCCGGGTCCACTCGGCGCCTTCCTTCATGGCGCCTCGGGCCTCGGGATCGGTGGAGACGCTCGGGATGCGCAGGTAGTCGTTGAGCATGTCGAGGAAGCGCTGGCGGTTCTCGTCGATGTAGGCAATTACTTTGTCGATCATGATGCTCTCCTGGCGAGCCGCAGGCTTTAGCCTGCGCGGTCTTCCGGGGAGGAATCCGCGCACGACTAACACCTTCCTGCGGGAAACGTCCCTTGTACAGCCTCGTGGGCGGGGCGTCCACCAGTCGCGTGGCGAACCGGGAATGGCGCGAATTCAGGACCAGTGATTGATTGCGCGGGTCGCCCGGGTTATCAATTTCGTGGAGGTGCGTCTTGGCAAACGAGTCCCCCCCAGCCCGAGGCACCGATTCTGCGTCATCCACATCTGCTCCCGACTGGAACATCGTTCCCTTCGACGTCGGCTGCGCCCGCTGCGGGCATGACCTGCGCGGGCTGAGCGAGCCGATTTGCCCCGCCTGTGGACTCACCTTCGACTGGGCCGAAGCCGTGCCCATCGAGCGCCTGACCTGCGCCCGCTGCGGCTACCACCTCTACGGCTTGGAGGACCCACGCTGCCCGGAGTGCGGCACGGCGTTCACATGGGAGGAGGCGCTTCTCGATTGCCGCCGCCGAGCAAAACCGCTTTTCGAGTATTGGTGGCGTGAACGCCCAATTCGATCCGCGGCGGCGACGCTGTGGTGGTCGATGCGGCCATGGCATCTTTGGAAGCGCATGGACTTGCATGATCCACCCAGGGTCGGTCCTCTCTTGGGGTTGTGCGCTTTCGCCGCATTAGCGTTTTTCATTACGCCATATGTCGCCTGTGTGCTGGGTCGCATTGCGATGCCCGTCATGCTGGGTGCTGGATTCTCGTATCATGGGTTTGGACTTGGACCTTGGGGCGAGCACTTTCTCGATGGGCCATGGCTGTACTGGCCGATCCTGGTGGGAGCATACTTGACATGGATGTTTGGAATTCTCCTGGCCACTTCCATATTGGCAATTTCGATGAGACGATATCGGATGAAACAATCCCACGTCCTTCGGATTTGCACGTACCTCGCACTTCCTGTGTCAATCGTCCCGGCCGCGTTTTGCGCCATGTTATTCCCTTTGGATCTCATGTTGGCTGCGATGTTTTCAGGGTGGGTTAACGGCGAGGCAATCTGGAGCGCTCTTCTCGCCGTCGCCGTCGGGAGTGTCCTTATCGTTCCGATTGTTTTCGCTTTCCGCTCCATCGGTTTGGCGTATCGACACTACGCGCGCATGCCGCACGCCTGGGGTTTGGCACTTGCTTCGCAAGCGATTAGCGCGCTGACTGTTGCGAACTTCGTCCTGATCATCTACGTCCTTTGTATCCACGTGTGAAGTCGTGCCGCGAAGCGAGCTCGATCATTGGCTGTGCTCAGCACAACCCTTACAATCCCCCCATGCCCACCGTACTTGTCCGCCGCGCCCTCAAACCGCGGTCCATCCTTGTCGTCTTGCCCACCTGGGTCGGCGACTTCGTCATGGCCACGCCCACGCTGCGCGCCCTGCGGACCCGCTTCCCCGACGCGCGGATCACCTTCGTCGCCGAGCCCAACCTCCGCGACCTGATCCGCGGCGGAGATTGGATGAACGACGTCGCCCTCTGGCCGGAAAAGCATCGCCGCAAGCCGTGGCACCGCGAGTACCGTTCCCTCGTCGCCCACCTTCGCAAACAGCGCTTCGACTGGGCCGTCCTGCTGCCCAATTCCGCGCGGTCGGCCCTGCTGGCCTTTCTTGCAGGAGCCAAGCGGCGCATCGGCTACAACCGTGACGGACGGGGCCTGCTGCTAACCGATCGTCTGCCCGTTAAGAACTACGCCCAAGGCCGCTACGCACCGCTGCCCTTGGTCGAATACTACGCCGACCTTGCCGAGGCGCTGCTTTGTGATCGCCCTGGCGACAACCTCGAGCTTTTCACCACCCCCGACGCGGAGCAGACCGTACAGGCGCGCCTGAAGGAATTGGGCATCGCCGACCGACATCCACTGGTGATCCTCGGACCGGGAGCCAAATTCGGTGCATCGAAGTGCTGGCTTCCGGATCGCTACGCCGCCGTGGCCGACCGTCTGGTGGCGGAACGCGGCGCGGCCGTGGTCGTCACCTGCGGCCCCGGCGAGGAGCCCATCGCCCGTCAGATCGGCGCGGCCATGCGCGAACGCGGATTCGTTTGCGATGCCCCGCGCTTTTCCCTGGGCGAAATGAAATCGCTCGTCCGTCGTGCCGATTTGTTGATCTGCAATGACGCAGGCCTGCGACATTTTGCCAAGGCCTTCGATGTCCCCGTCGTGACCGTGTTCGGTCCCACCCATCCAGAGTGGACGGCGACCAGTTACGCCGACGAGCGGATTGTCCGGATCGACGTGGACTGCGGCCCGTGCCAGCAACGCGTTTGTCCTTTAGGTCATCTCAAGTGCATGGAGGGCGTCACGGTGGACATGGTCTTCGGCGCCGCCTGCGATTTGATCGACCTGCGTCACGGAGTTGGAGCAGTTTCGGCGGAGCGTCAGCGTTGAGCGCCGAATTGCCAGCGGATTTCTCGATTGTGGAAATCGGCGGCGTTCTCGTCGCCTCCGACTATGTCGAGACGCTGACGTCCGCCGGCCTGAATTGCGCCGACGCGTTCTTTGGTGCCATCGAAGGGCAGGCCCTGAACAAGCCGGGCTTGGATTCATGGAGGCAAAGGCTGCGGCTGCAACTCGATCACAGCGGCCGGCAGGTTGATTTCTTCCTCAAGCGATTCTTCGATCCGCCATTCCGTGCTTTGCGAGAAGTGCGGCGCTCGGGTAGCGGGGCGCGATCCGTGGCCGGGGTAGAGTGGTGCTGGATGCAGCAGCTCAGCAGCGCGGGAATCGCATGCCCGAAGCCCGTGGCGCTGGTCGAGCAGTTTATGGACGGGCGCGAGTCGCGAAGCGCCGTTCTAATGCGCACTGTTCCCGGGCAGTCCCTCGAGCGCTGGGCGCAGCGATGGGTCGATTCCGGTGTCGAGTACTTGATCAGGCGGATGCTCATTGAGCGCACGGCTGATTTCATCGCCCGACTCCACGATTGCGGGTTCGTTCATCGGGACTTGTATCTGTCGCATATCTTCTGGAACGATGACAATGCGGGAGAGGGCGATCTCTGGCTGATTGACCTTCAACGGCTGTTTCGGACGCGCTGGCGGCGGCGCCGATGGATCATCAAGGATCTGGCCTCGCTCGATTTCTCGACGCCCCCGGCGTTGATCTCGCGGACCGATCGGATCCGCTGGTTGAAACGCTACCTGGACGTGCCTAAGCTGGACCGTTTCGCCAGGCGGCTGGCCCGCGCCGTCGCCGCCAAGGGCAAGCGAATCGCCGCACGCGACGCGCGACGACGCCGGCGCCTGGAGGCACCCGATCCGGAGGGCTCGCCGCCTTGAGGGGCGATGCCGAGGGGGAGCATCATCCACTGAACATGAAAGTTGCGCTGATCATCGAGTGGCTGGACGCATGGCGGGGCGGCGCTGAAACGTCCACGATGCAGTTCCTGAACCATGTCCTCGCCGCCGGGGTCGAAGTGCACGTGTTCACGCGCAGCCGTCCGTCCCCCACGCGCCAGCTTCACGTCCACACGATCAGCGGAGCGGCGATGTCGCGCCTTCGGCGTAGTATGACGTTCGCCCATCGCGCGGCGGCGGCCGTACGCCGCGAGCACTTCGATGTGATTCACGCCGTCTCGCCGTGCTTCGTGGCCGACATCTACGAGCCACGAGGCGGCACTGTTGCGGAAACTGTCGAGCGCAATCTGGCCCTGTTGCGCTCGGACATCACGCGGAATCTCAAGCGCCTGGGCAATCGACTCAATCTGAAGCAGCAACACCATCTGGCGGTGGAGCGACAACTCCTCGTGAACGGCGACGCGCGTCCGATTGTCGTGGCGCTTTCGCACTACGTCGCCGAACAGCTCCGGCGACACTATTCATTTCCCCCGGAGCGAATTCGCCTGATTCGCAACGGCGTCGACCCCGACACCTCGTCAGAAGAAGAACGCGCCGCCGATCGGCGCGAAATCCGCGGCGAGCTGGGAATCGACGATGATCATCTGCTTGTCCTTCTGATCGCTCACAATTTCCGGCTCAAGGGTCTGGAGCGCTGGCTTGAAGCACTTTCCCTGCTCGTGCGGGAAGGAACAACCGACGTACGGACGGCCGTTGTCGGCAAGGGGGAATCAGCGAAGTGGTACCGCACGGCCGCGCGCCTCAATATTGCGCCTTTCGTTACATTTACCGGACCTTCCGATCGCGTCCGCCGATTTCAACACGCTGCCGATGTCCTGGTGCACCCAACGTACTACGATCCGTGCAGCCGCGTGGTGATGGAGGCCCTTTCGACCGGCCCGGCCATCGTCACGACGCGATGGGACGGGGCCTCGGAATTGCTCACCGACGGCGTGAGCGGATTCGTCCTGGACGAGCCGGAAGATGTGCGGGGGCTCGCCGATCGCGTGCGGAGCCTGCGAAATCCCGAATTACGCCTGCAATTCCGGTCGCAGGCCCGTCAGGTGGTGCCGCAGGCGGACATGCAGCACCACGCCGCGGAGATGCTCGCACTCTATGAAGAATGGGTAAAGAACGGCGGGATGCGCAATTTCGGCCTGGATTCCACTCCCTCATCCGGACTGCTCGTGCGTTAGCATTGATGGCGGGGAGAATCGCAGAAAAGGTCGGTTTTTATCCTCCTCTGCCGCAGTACACGCATCTCCAACCTCAATTCGATAACGGAATCTGCCTCAGACCACTGCAGATGCATTGAAGTGTGCGTGTCATCGCGGTCGAAATACGGATAGGGCCGATCAATACATTCGACGCTTGAGATTTCGCCGCGCCCGGGTACTGGAATCGGCGGGTTGCTTCCGGCTACAATATCGTCGGTGGGATAGCTGCTTCATTTGTTCGTTCGTAGTGGCAGGTGCATGAACAGCGACATGCCCGGCACGTTTCGAATTATGCTGGTTGGGCAGCCGGAGATCGGGCCCGAGTTTCAGCGCTGGCTCGACACCGCCAGCGTCACGAGTGTGAACTCGTGGCCCGACGCGGTGACGAGCCTGGCGAACGCCCCCTGCGACCTCATCATCATCCCTCGCGATCTCCTCCCGAAACTCGACAACGTCCCCGAATCGAAGAATGCCGCGCCGTCGCGCATTCCGGATCGCGTTGCCGTGGCGGTCGCCCATCGTGGCGGCGCATTCACCCAATCGAACCGTGCATTCGAGATGCTCCCGGCAACGGTGCGGGAAGCGGTGGCCAAGCACTGTGTTCAGGTGCTCGGAGGCGGCGACGCGGATTCGGAAAAACACGCGACTGAAGATGCCCGCCAGCCGTTGGCGGTGGAAGGAGCCGGTTCCTATCAACTGGCCGTAACCCGCGTCTTTGTCGATCCCACGCGCCCGGCGCAGGCCGTCGTCATGCTCGCCGAGGACGCCGCCGATACCGGAATGCAGGACGCGATCCACGCCATCGATCGCGCCGGCCGGGAACTGCTCAATCTCGATCCTGAACAGGTCGGCTCGATGAGCATGGAGGATCGCCTCGAATTGCTGGAGCAGAAGAGCCTGGGATGTGTTCGCGATCTGTTGCACTTCGACAATTTCGAGATTCGCGTCCTGGACCGCTCCTCGGGCCGGCTGAACCTCGTGCTGTCATTCGGCGTTCCGGCTGATGCCGCGTCCGACGCGGTTGCGGTGGGGCGCGAAGGCCAGGGCATCTGTGGCTACGTCGCGTCCACGCATCGCAGCTACCTTTGCCGGGATACGCAGCGCGATTCCCGCTATCGGCGTGGTATCGACGACGCCCGCTCCTCGCTCACCGTGCCCCTCATGCTTCAGGACCGCATGGTCGGCGTCGCCAATTTCGAGAGCACGCGCGTCGGGGCATTCAACGACAACGACCGCACCCTGGCGGAGATCTTCGGTCGATACGTGGCCCTGGCGCTGAACCTGCTCGACCTGCTCGTCACCGAGCGGACGACCATGGCCGCCCAGATCGGGCAGAACCTCCTTTCCGAGGTAACCGGCCCGCTCAATGACATGCTGACGGAAATCGAAAACCTCGTGGAGGACTACATCGGCCACGACGATCTCCGCCACCGTATGCGCACCCTCTCGGAAAACGCCGTGAAAGTGCGCGATACGTTGCGAACCATCCTCTCGCAGCGTCCCCACGTCGGCGGGGTCCACGCCGCCCGACCCGACCGCGTGGACGATCTGCTCGCCGGCAAGCGCATTCTCGTGGCCGACGACGAAGACATCATCCGCGAGACGGTTCGCGATGTGCTCACCGGCTACGGGTGCGAGGTCCACGCCGCGGCCGACGGGGCGACGGCCATCGGGCTCCTCTCTCAGCAGAGCTTCGACCTGGTCCTGACCGACGTCCGCATGCCCCGCAAGAACGGCTACGAGGTCTTCGCTGCCGCCAAGGAAATCAACCCCCACCTTCCCGTGATCCTCACCACCGGCTTCGGCTACGACCCCAACCATTCCATCGTCCGCGCCCGGCGCGAGGGCCTGTCGGCCGTCCTCTTCAAACCCTTCAAGGTCGACCAGCTCATGGAAGAAGTCCGCGCCGCCCTGAAGCTGCCCGTGCCCTCGAACTGATTCGACTGCCTCTAGGTCAATTCCACCAATCGATCGCGTTCCGGCGGCGGAACCGGACTCAGCCACGCGCGGAGGAGGAAGTCAGCTTCACGTTCGGTGAGGTGAGTCTCTTCTTGGCCTCCTGAAAACACGACCAATGCCCACCAGGCGCGGTTGGGGATCTTATGGACAAGCAGGACGCCGTCCTCTCTTCGGACGTACTGCATCTCCCATCCGGAACGGAATGGCCGGGCCTTGCGAATCACCACTCCGCCGGGAACGGCCAGCCATTGTCGCCCTCCGGAGTACGCACCTCCGGCCGACCGGAGGATCGGGGCACAGGCAATTGCGACGAAAATCGCAACCATCGGCAAGCTCCACGCCCCCCTGTAGAGCATGTACGCGGAGAGCAAAAGGAAATACGCCATGCCGGCCCAACTCCCCCACCCGCCCATCAGGCGAGTAAGTCGCCTGGGCCATTCCAAACCGCTCTTTGATTCATCTCCCTGAGTGCTCTGAAACGACGGAGCGCTCTCGTCCAGTGGCTGTGGCTCAAAAGGCTCTGCGATCGGCTTGAACGATGCCGGCATCGGTTTTCGGAAGCTGCGAACCGAAAAACCTCCGCCGCGAATCCTGAGGATCGCATTAAGAACAGACTTGGCGGGATACGTCGAGTTGGTCATGTCCACGAAACGCGCGTGGCGATGCAGCAGCTCCTCCAGGCCAATGTCGGGATCGGCCTTGAGCCCCTGCGTAATGCCCCTCGACGAAACCTCTCGTGAGAACGCCAAGATAGCCACGCCCGCCATCAGCAGCAGAGCAATAACGGCAATCGCCGCGAAGGGTCCCATGCCGCTGCTTGAGTCCATAGGGACGACCACCCAGCAGGTGAGAGCGACGATGGGAACGGCGGCGACCACGAACCAGAACTCCGCCGATCGCGGATTCATCCTGAGCCTCGGCGTCAGGTCCACCTCCGTGACCTTGCCCCTGACCAACCGATCGCCCGCCGAGTACTCGCACGGTTCGTCACTCACCGGCACGTTTCCTCTTCCGACCTCTCCGCCCCTTCCTCCCGTCCTCCTCCAGCGTCCGCTTCTTCCGCAGCGTGTGGTGGTAGTGCTGGGCGAAGCGGTGGGCCTCGTCGCGCATGTGCTGGAGCAGACGCAAGGCCGGGTCGTTCCGCGGCAGGCGGAGCGGCCCCGACCGGGCCTGCACGAACACTTCCTCCTCACGCTTGGCCAGGGAGATGACCATCGGCGGGCGGACCATGTGCACCTCCGGATCGCCGCCGTCCATCGAGGCGAACGCCTCCATCCCCGCGTGCAACTGCCCCAGCCCGCCGTCGATGAGAATCACGTCGGGATAAAGCTCCTCGCCCCCCGCCGCGTAGCGGTACCTCCGGCGGATGACCTCCCGGATCGCGGCGTAGTCGTCCACGCCCTCAACCGTCTTGATTCGAAACCGCCGATACCCGGACTTGAAAGGCCGGCCGTCGATGAAGCAGATCAATGAGCCCACCGTCTCCGATCCCTGCAAGTGGGCGATGTCGATGCACTCCATGCTCCGCGGCGGAGCCTCCAGCCCCAGCAAATCCGCCAGCTTCTCCAGCCCGTGCCGCGGATCGATGTAGAAGACCTCCGGCTGAACGTCCTCGTCCACGTCGCCGGCCAGCTCCAGTCCCTTGAACGCCCGGATGCGATCGCGGAGCCGCGCCGCTTCCTCGAAGCGCAGCTCCTCCGACGCCGCCTGCATCTCCTTCTCCATCTGCCGCATGACCACGCTCCGCTTGCTGGCCAGGAACTTCTTGAAGCGGTCGATATCCTTGCGGTAGTCCTCCCGGCTGATGAGCGCCGCGCATGGCGCCGTGCACTGGTTGATCGCGTGCAGCAGGCACGGCCGGAAAAATCGCCGCGTCTCGTCGCCTTCCTCAATCTCCAGCTCGCAGGTGCGGAATTTGAAGACCTTCTGCAGCGCGTTGACCGCGTCGCGGATGGCCGAGGGCGTGGTGAAGGGCCCATAGAGCTTGCTGCCCTTCAGGCGTGGCGTTCGCGTGACGTACACGGCCGGGAAGTCATCCTTCGTGGTGATCTCCAGATAGGGGAAGGTCTTGTCATCCTTGAGCTGCGCGTTGTGCGGCGGCTGGATGTCCTTGATCAGCCGCGCTTCCTTGAGCAGGGCGTCGACTTCGCTCTCGCACTCGACCACGTCGATGTCCGCGACGCTGGCGACCATCCGGCAGATGTCGGGTCCGCGGGAGGCGAGCAGGTCGGCCCCGGGCTGGAAGTAGCTGGACACGCGCGAACGCAAGTCCTTGGCCTTGCCGACGTACAGCACCCGCCCCTCGGCGTCCTTCATCAGGTACACGCCGGGCGACTTGGGCAGCGATGCAATCCGCTCGCGAAGGTGTTCCAGACGCGGGTCGGTCATAGGCATGGTATTATAGGCGAATGCATGAATTCGGAATGATGAATGCAGAACACGCGATACAAGACGACCCTCGGTGGGATAGGCAAGTGCGGCGGCAGGCTCGCTGTACTGAATGAGGAGAACGACGGTGGAGAAAAGGGAAAATCGACTCGGCGAAACAGTGGTGCAGCCGGTTCGGGCGCGGCGATTGATGGTGTACTTGAACAGGCCTGCCGTGCTTGGAGTGATACTGGTGGTGGTTGCGGTTGCGGCTTTGAATTTGGGGCTGCGGGCGTTCGGGCAGACGGAGCCCAAGCCGCTCGCCCCTACGAAAGAGGTCCGCGCCCAACGATTTGTGCTCGTGGATGAGAAGGATCAAACGCAGGCGTCGCTCATGCGCGGCGACGACGGCCGGCCCGCCTTGGTGCTCTGGAATGGAGACGGGACAGCTTCCGCGACCGTCGAAATCGACCAGGGTGGAAAGCCGCGAATTACGCTCTCGAACGGCGACGCCGACGTAAGCATGGGCTTCATGGACCCCGGCAGTCCCGTCTTTGTCATGCGCGACGCGAAGGGCAAGCGGCGGGTCGTGGTGGTGGCAGGGCGCGAACGGCGGACGCTCATCAACCTTTACGACGACGAACAGCGCGAGCGACTATCAGTCGGACTGACGGAGAAAGGACAACCGATCGCCAGCGCCAAGGACGAAGAAGGCAATCTCCGAGCGACGTTTGTGCAGGACGAAACGGGTGTCGGATTGGATTTGACCGCTGAGAACGGCCGGGGCAGCATCAGTCTCAATGTCGATCCCAAGGGCCAATGCGACATCGGCATCGTTCACGGCGAAGGGGAAATGGGCGTCGTCATGCAGGCCGACGCGGAGGGACGCGGCAACGTCATGATCTTTGCGGACAAGAAGCCCGTCTGGCAGGCAATGAAGCGATGAATCTGGTTGGCAGAAGGTCGCCTGGCCTCAGCGTGCCCGTTGGCGACGACGTCCCGCCAGCAGCGCCCCACCGACGACCAGCAGCGCCAGCGTCGCCGGCTCCGGAACGGCCGTGATGTTGTCGATGGCCAGTTCCTGCCCGCCGATGAGCAGGTAGTCGACCGGCCCGTCGAGTGTCACGTGCCCGGCACTCACCGAAGCGGTGATCCCCGGCGAGACATTGGCCGGGATGTCCGCCATGGAGGAGAGCTCGTAAATCGTTCCCCCGTTGACGGCGATGTTGTTCATCCCGCCGAACTCGAGGTAATCGAACGTGACCTGCGTCACGTCGAAGGGCAGCGCCGTGAAGTCAAACATCACGCTGATGTTGTTGAGTTGCAGCGCCCGCCCGCCGAACTGATCCGCGTACAACCCGCCGATCCGCGCGTCGAAGAATCCGACAAACGAGCCGAAGTGAAACGACTCGACCGACATCGTGATCCCCGCCTGCGAAAGAACGGGCTCGCCCGGCACGTCACCGACGGGACTTCCATAAAGCATGCCGTCCGGAACGGTCTCGAAGTCGATCGTTTGAGCGGTCGTGGATCCGGCGAATGAGAACAATGCGGCCAGTACGGATGCCGCTACAAGAAGTCCCCGCATGTTCATCGCCGTTTCTCCGGCGCGCATTCGCCGCGTCGTGGATTGGACTCTCGACGCGTTGGGCAAGGGCCCGGCGCAATTCAATGCTGCTGCATGATCTGCTGTTTCGGTGATAGATCCCCTCAAGCGATCGCCTATCCCCCCAAACTCGCCGCCCGAATCTCTCCGTAGATCGTGCAGATGACCGAGTATATCCGACCTGAACGCGGCGTTCAATTCTGAAGCGTTATCTTCCTGATCCGCATTTCGGACCGCCTTGCGCCGGGGCCCGGCGATTACAGTAGATTTTCACAGTGCCCCGTTCATGCTTCATTTCCGTTCATTGGCGCCGCTGGGCGAGATTCGACGGATGCCTTTCGCCCTTTTCGGACCTCGCGATAAGGCTGGAATCGACAGTTTGTGTAGCCTATGCTTGGGACAAGAGTGGCGTTCGGGGGGGCACTCTGCCAATCGCCTCGAGTGTTGTTCCCCGTTCGCAGCTGTGTTATATTGTCGCTGGGTTATCGGCCGCACGGGTCAGCCGCGTCATCTCCTTGATCTCGTGTGGATATGGGGCGAGGGAGCACATTTCGCGGGGGACTCGTGGTCGCTGCGCCGCGATTCTTCGAACTTTTTGATTGCGAACAACCGCTGAGGACATGTAGGGCCTAGTTGGATTCGCGTACGGGCGTCGTATTGACCCAGGGAGAGGAACGGATGCGTAGGTCAGGGTTCGGGGCTGCCATCGGGATCAGTTCGCTCGTCTTGCTCGCCAGCCAGGCGAGTGCGCTGGTTAATCTGGAACTTCGTCCAAGCACGCAGAATGCCGTGTCGGGCGAAAAGGTGATCTTCGTCGAGCTGTATGCCGTGGCGACGCCGCCCGAGTTTTTCGGGCGTGTGGATGTCGTGCTCCAGTGGGATGCAGCGAGACTGGAGCTGGTCGGGCACGACGACACGGGCGCTTTCGCCTGGAGCTTTTCGGGCTTTCCCAGCAACGTGCTCAATGCGAGCCTGACCGACGGCGACGCGTCGTATCAGGCCAATGTGGGCATCCCCTGCGGCAACCCCCGTCCGGAAGCGATCCTCGCCGGTGCGCTCATCACGCGGCTTAAGTTCCGTTCGCTTGGACAGCTCGGCGCGGCCACCGTGCAGATTCGCCCCAGCCTGAGCGGCGTCTCCACGCAGGTTCTTTCGCACCTCACGGTCTTCGGATGCGGAGGTGTTCCCGTCACCGGTACAATCGGCACGCCCGTTTCCGTCTCGATCGATCCTTGCTTCTCAGAAGCCGAATGTGACGACGGCGATGCCTGCACGACCGATACCTGCTCGTTGACCGGCGATTGTCAGTACACCGATACGTTCATCCTGGGCGAGGAGTGCTGCGATCCGGTTAGCGGGAACATCGTGACAATCAGCGATGGGAACGACTGCACCAGCGATCAATGCAACGCGTTCACGGGCCAGGTCACGCACCAGAACCTGACCGGAACAACGTGTGGCGACGCCACGCAGAACGACTGCACGAACCCCGACACCTGCCTCAGCGGTGTCTGCATTCCCAATAACGTGCCGGACGGCGCATTCTGCACGGCCAACTTCGGCTGCGTGGACAACGGCATGTGCTCCAGCGGAAACTGCACCGGCGGCACACCGGTTGCGCAGGGCACGCCTTGTGACGACGAAATGAATTGCACGAATCCGGGAATCAGCGATACATGCAACGCGGCGGGTCAGTGCACCGGGGCCAATCCCTGCAGCGGAAACACCCCGTTCTGCTTTGAAGATGCCCTGCCGCCCGGATACGTCTGCGGCGAGTGCACCAGCGATGGCCAGTGCCCGCCCAGTGTGGGATGCCGGATCAACAACTGCAGCCCGATCAGCCACATCTGCACGTTTATCACCGACAACGGCGCCTGCGACGACGGCATGTTCTGCAACGGCATCGAGACGTGCGAAGCCGCCACCGGAAACTGCAATCCGGGGCCGGGAAATCCCTGCGCCCTCCAGGGCCTGGGCTGCAACGAATCCACCGACAGTTGTGTCGAGTGCTTCAGCACGGCCGACTGCGACAACACGGATCTCTGCAATCCGCAGATCTGCGTGCTCGGGCAATGCGTCCCGGACACGCCGGTTTTCTGCGCACAGGATCCGGTGAACGAGCCTTGTCGCATCAGCGAATGCAACCCCGCGGTCGGTGTTTGTGAGTTCGTGCTCCCCACCAACGTATCCTGCGACGCCGACGATCCCTGTCCCCAGGGATATTCCTGCACGGATCCCGGCGGCGGAACCTGCTTCAAATCCGCCGGCTGTTCGGATGGAACGGGTTGCACGACCGGCGATTTCTGCTGCGTTCCCGGCGGAGAAGTGGCCGGAATCTGCGGCACCGGAACCGGCGGCGTTGCCTACGGCGAGTGCGTGGGGTTCCCCCCGACCCAGGTCGGGTACGCCAACATGCATCTCGTGAACCCCTCCAACGGTGGTGCGACCATCGGCCCCGTCCTGGTCGGACAGGCCGTGGATGTGCGTTTCGAGGTACGCACCGCGCAGACAACGGAAAAAGAGGTTCAAGTCGTGGAGGCGACGCTGGAGTGGAATCCGGTCAAGCTCGGCCCGCCGGTGACCGCCACCGACCCGTGCAACAACGGCTCCAGCGACAACGGCTGCATCTGTGCCGGCTCGCTTTGCCTGGATGTTCCCTGCACAATCTGCCTGGGCGAGTACGACTGGTTCAGCTCGGGTTTCCTCAGCAACTTCGACCCCGACAATCTGAACGCCACTTTCCTTGACGGAGACGCGCACTACGAGGCCATTATCGAGCCGGGCCAGAGCGAGGTTCCGGGCATTCGCAACACCAACCCGTTGAAAGTCACGACCTTCCGCTTCTTCGCGCAGAAAGCGACCACGGTGACGGGAACCAAGGTCAACTTCAATCTCTGCAAGGGGAATATTGGTACACGGTCGCGTGTGATAATAGCCGGGGCGGATGACATCCAGACCGGCACGTTCAGTCCCGCCACCGTTCTCATTCAGTGTCAGAACGATTCCCAATGCGACGATGGCAACAGCTGCACCGTCGATGACTGCCCGCGGAAGTGCACCGTGCGCACCACGCAGGACTGCAACGTCAACGGCGACTGCGGCAAGATCTGCAGCGTCACCAACCAGCCGTGCACGTTTGATACGGATTGCCCCGGAGCGGAAACCTGCACGCGTCAGGACACCTGCGGACCGGCGGTCTATTGCACGAATAGCCCCGTGGCCAACGGTACGGCATGCGGCAATCCGACGCCGACCGGTCCGTGCGATCTGGCCGACTGGTGCCAGGCGGGCGTGTGCAATTCCCACCCGGCCGCAAACGGGACCACGTGCAACGACGGTCTTTTCTGCACGGAAAACACGACCTGCACGGACGGTACGTGCGGCGGCGGCACGCCCAACAACTGTGCGGATGCCTTCAGTTGCACCGTCGATCAGTGCGACGAGGCCACCGATAGCTGTCTGCACCTGCCGAGCAATGCCCTCTGCAACGACAATCAATTCTGCAACGGTATCGAGACGTGCAATCCGCCGACGGGTAATCCGACGACGGGATGCGTTGCGGGCAATCCTCCGAATTGCTCCAGCGACGGCATCGCCTGCACCGAAATGGACTTCTGCAACGAGACATTGGACCGTTGCGATGGAATCCCGAACAATAACCTCTGCCCGGGCGGTGAGCTCTGCATTTCCGGCGTGGGTTGCTCGGTTTCCTGCGACCCGCCGCTGGCCTACCCGCTGGGTGGCAAGTACATCGCCGTCTACCCGCAGCCGGAAGGTTCGCAGACGCCGACATCGCTGCTGGTCAGCTCGCCCACGTGGACCTGCCTGAACAGCAACCCCGAGGGCGGACTCTATGTCGGCGAGCCGATCCCCAAGATCGGATTCGCCCCCGGCTGGGATTTTGACGGCAACGGGTCCATCGACGGCAACCGGGCGAATCTCGTGGACGATCCCGGCCAGGCCGGTGTGCTCTCTTCCGAGGCCTGGGGCGCCTACGCCTGTGACGTTGGCGGCGTGGCTTGGGCACCGCCGTGCGATGCTTCGCACCCCTGCCCGGGCGGTGCGGCCTGCCTGCCCATCAAGCGCTGTATGAACCTGAAGTCGACGTGTTCGACGGCGAGTCCGTGCACCGTTTCTCTGACGGCGTGCAACAATGACGGAGACTGCCCGGCCGGGGAAACATGCCACGGCGGCCTGGTCGTGGTGACCGATGAGGACATTGCGCCGAGCAACTGGTCGACACCGCGCGGAAGCTGGAACGGGATGATTGTCGAGCCTTCCGTGTATGAGGTCCAAAGCGATTGCGGCGCCGTTACTTCACCGGCGAGCGTCACGATGCGGCCGTGGGGCGATCTGGACGGCAATACCTTGGTCTCCGGAATCGACCTGTCGCTGGCCGTCCAGGGATTCCAGGTTCGGTATCACCTGCCTCCGTTGAACCCCGGTTTCATCGGGCCGGACACCATAATTCCTGTCGTGGACATTACCAGCGCGGGGTTCTGCACCCCGGAATGGACGGTCAACGGTACGGACATCCTTCGTCTCGTGAAGATCTTCCAGCAGGAGACCTATCAGCAAGGCGCAGGCATCGTTGGCTGCAGCCTGCCGTGTCCGTAGTCTGCGGCTCGCGGCAAGCGCTGGGTTCCGCATAGGAGTCCGGGCCTGTGCAAACAAGCAAAATGGCGGCGGTGGGGCGAAATGCCTCATCGCCGCCTTTTTTCTGGCCGGAACCGCAGTGCCCGTTCCTGCGGTCGTTATTCTGTCCCGGACTCGAACATTCCGATCCTCGGCCATAACATCGTTGGCGTCCGAACGTCTTAGCTTCCGATGACCCAGGCCATGGCGACGACCGGGGGAGATTTCAACGCGCTGCCGATGGAGGCGACTGCGCATGATCCGCGCGCCCGCGCGTGGCTGGAAAAGCTCATGCGCCGGGACGGCCCCGGCATTCTTCGGCTTCTCTGGCGGATGCTGCAAGTCGAGCAGGACGTGATGGACGCCTACCAGGATTGCTTCTGCAAGCTTGCCCAGCGGGGTCGCTTCAATGATCTGCACAGTGCCCGGGCCTACGCCTACCGGACCGCGGCCAATATCGCCGTAGAGATGATACGGACGCGGATGCGGCATCGGCGCCATTGGCCCGCCCTGGCTGAAGCACGCCGGGAAGCGGCACGGCACGAATCCGGGCGTGACAATGGTGCATCGGCCGGCGAGTCGGAGCCGTCGGCCGATTCCCAGGCACCCCATGCGGCACTGTGGAATGCCCTGGCGCGACTGCCCGCGCACCTGCGCAACGTCGTCGTGCTGCGGGACCTGAATCAACTTTCGTACGCGGAGGTAGGAAAAATCCTGATGATCGCACCGGCCACCGCGCGGGTGTACCGCCGCCACGCGGTGGTTCGCCTTGCCGAGTTCATGAAGGAGGAGGAGCGCGACGACGCGCCTCGAGACTGAGATGTCCACGAATCCGGAATGTTCCAAACGCTTGTGGGTGCTCACCGCACTCTCCGATGACGATGTCCTGGATGCCGGCGCGCCGCTGCCACGAGGTCTGAGCCTGCACCTTGCCCAGTGTTCAAGCTGCCGGGAGTTGGCGGAAGACCTGCAATCGGTCGGGAGGGGCCTGCGCGAAATGGGTCGATCGCAAATGCCCGCCGGCCTTCAGGAGCGCGCTGTGGCTCAGGCCCGAACCGCATTGATGGACGGCGCCAGGCCGACAGGGCGTGTCGATCTGGACGCGCTGGAAGACGATCCCGCCCCCGATTCGGTGCCGTCGGCTCCCATCGCGTGGCCGCATTGGGCGGCATGCGCCGCTGCGGCGATGGTCCTGCTGACGGTTGGTTCCGTGGCATGGTGGGCGGCGAGCGGTCCCGGCCCGAAAGACGAAGGGGTTTACCGATCCGCTCGATCGACCGTCGACAGCAGTGTCGCACGTCCATCGCGGACGGAGTCTGCGGCGCCGGATGAGGCGCCGTCGCTTGCGGATCTCGAAGAGAGCGGCATGGCCCACGTGGAAAGCGTGGCCCCAGCGCGGGACGCCAATCAGGCGACCGTTGCACAGCAACGCCCCCGGCCCGGCGGCGTCGATCCCGCGGAAGCCCTGGAGCGTCTGCTCGATACGCAGACCGAGTGCGTGCCTCGCGCCATGTATCTTTCTCGTCCGATGTGTGAGCCGCCGCCGAAGTAGTCGGCGTTGACAAATCCGCGCTTCTCGGGTCTACTGGCTCTGGTTCCCCCGAACCACATCGAGCAACAGAGTTCCCCAGACCGCATTCGGCTGCGCGAATCGCCCAGCCCCCGAGAGATCGACCATGGCCGAAGTAGAGACCCCGAAATCGCCGCGCTCGGATACCGCCCGCCGTGTGCTTGCTCTGAACCGCAACGAAAAGGCCTTCCACGTGGTGCTGGCTCAACAATTCGAGCGCAGCGCCATCGAGCAGCTCTGCCGCCTCTCGGACATGATCCGCACCGTGGCCAACTCCCGGCAGGGGACGCAGTTTCTCATCACGCTGATGAGCCATCGCCGGGCGATGCTCTATTTCATTCAGCCCTCGACGCGCACGTTCCTTTCGTTCACCGCGGCCTGCCAGGTGCTGGGCATGCCGTACAACTCGGTGCGGGACCGCTCGACCTCGTCGGAGGTCAAGGGCGAATCGGAAGAGGACACGATCCGGGTGCTCAGCCAGTACTTCGACATGATCATCATGCGGCACCCGGCCGAGGGCTTCGCCGAGCACGTCGCCAACATGCTCAACGACATGCCCCGGACCATCCCGGTGATCAACGGCGGCTCGGGCCGGGATCAGCACCCCACGCAGGCGCTGCTCGACATCTACACGCTTCTGCGCAGCTTTGAGGACTCGCGGAGCCTGCCCATCGAGCGGCGCTACCTGCGGAACCCGCTGGCGGGGAAGACGGTGGCGTTCGTGGGCGATCTGAAGCGCGGCCGGACGGTGCGCTCGCTGACGTACCTGCTCTGCCGCTATCCCGGCGTGCGCCTGCTGTTCATCTCTCCGCCGGAACTCCAGATCGGCGAGGACATTCTGGATTACATCAGCCGCAACGGGATCGACTACGAGATCGGCGACGATCTTCCCTCGCGGATTCGGGACATCGACGCGGTGTACATGACGCGTTTGCAGGACGAGTACGACGTGGCCGGGGAGTCCAAGTCGATTGATTACTACAAGTTCGCGCTCACGGCCGACATGGCCCCGACGTTCAAGCCGTCGCTGGCCATTCTGCACCCGCTTCCGCGGCGCAACGAGCTGGACCAGAAGCTGGACTCCGCCCCGCAGGCCAAGTACTGGGACCAGGTCCGCAACGGGATGTGGATGCGGGCAGCGCTGATCGCCTCGATCTTCAACGTGGACGTGGCCATCCGCGACCACTATCACGCGTATTACGCGGATTAGGAGGACGGGGGCGTTCCCCATTGAGCATTTCTCCTGTTGGGTCGAAAGACGCATCGGATTCGATCATTCCGAAGGAATGCCGGCCGACCGCGGCTGGCGCGTCGCTCCTCCATAGGTAATAACGCGCTTGGGCGCGCGCTCGTTAACGGGATTTTAGTGAGCGCCCCGTAATGTGGCGCTGGTTACTTAGTTGAACGCTCGATTGAAAATAGCAGCGATAATGTTGTTATGCGCTTTACGCTTTGATAGCGTATTCAGTGGCGCATGCTGTTTGTGCTAAAATCGCGCGCGGGTAGGAGGGGGCGGATGGGTTGGCCGGGTTGGTTACGGGAGCCGATTCGAGGCGGGCGGATTCGTTGGTCTGGGGAGGAATGGTGCGTCAGGGGACGCACCCTACGAAGCTCCGGGCAGGTGACGCGGGCGTCCCTGCCCGCTTTACCGATGGCGGCCCGCTCCCGTCGGCTGCGCTCACCCTGGTGGATGTAGAGGTCACCCTTGCCCGCGGCCCGCATCATGACGTGCTCGTCGATGTACTGCGTCCCGTGGATGAACTGGCGGTCCATGTCGTCGCTGCCGTCGCGGATCTCCACGATCTTCCATCCTTCATAATAATACACTTCCGTGGCGTCGAGGTCACCCCGATGGTCGACCACTTTCTTGATCTGCCGGCCTCGCGCTCGTCACCTGTATAACTGGCGTCCCACATTCTGGACAACAAACGGATAGCGTGTGCTGAACAAGGTAGCCGCAATTCTCGCATTTACCCTGGCAACGTCGGCGATAAGTAATTACCAATATAAGTCCTCGCCAACCCGCTAGAACAGTTGCAAGGCTTGCTATCAGAATCCATAGTCTGAATCTCGGCCAAGTTGCCCTCAATAGTCCATCGCGAATCTCGTCTTGTCTCGCTTTGTACGTTTCATATCCGTCGATTTGACTCCATGTAGGCGGCTGTCGCACAAACTTAACCAGCGGTACCGTCTGAATCCACAGTTCGCCTCGGAGTAGAGTGATGATGACCCAACTGCTACCGCCATTAATTCCTATCGACGGAAGCCGAGAATAGCTGGCGAGCGTGATCGGTAACAATGGAAGAAATAGGTATGCCGCTCGCCGGGACAATCGTTTGTGAATAGAAGTCTGCAATAGAATCTACCTCACAACTATAGGTCTGATGTATTGTATAATCACACACACTGCGCAATTTCAGGAATAATTCACCACACGCCCCTCCTTTGGGGGGCGTAACTGCGAACTACTTTGGTTTGGTCCTCGTTACCGGCCAGCGGGTTTTGCGGGGTGTGAGCACACTTCGGGCCACTCGCGCCAGGTATTAAGGAAACTCTCGCCACAAGTGGGACTCCCAATCGGCTCGCAAGGCAGTTGGCAATGCCCCACAATGGTGCAACCAGGCCTATTGTTGATTGAGCAAAAGAAATCAACATTGCGACGTTGGCCGGGTGACTCACAATTATAGCACCTATCCGTGTATTCCCAACCTATCTGCATTTGTCCGTCGATTGGACTCACGCAGGCAATGAAAGGCGTCGAAGACAATCGTTCGCATGGCCGAGAATGGTAAGTACAGTCAGTAGGCGCCACCTCTTGCTCACCCATGTATGTTGTACCTGTAGGGCAACTGCATTCTGAGGGGAGAAGCCCAAGCGGATCAAGATGAATGGATGGGTTTGATCGATGATAGAGATAAGGATGTATTGTCCCTGCTGAGACGTCGTACAGCCGCTTGAGTACATGATGTATGCCAATAAGATCCTTCTGCAAGAAGAGGAAACACGGAGGACTGAAGACTCGGACTCGGTTTTGGTAAAGATCGACGCCTGTATCAGCCACCAACCCTTGATGCCCCATCACCTGCCCGACGCCGGAGTGCGCCATTCCCGCCTTTTTCGCCACGCCTTGCATCAGAGTATCAAATGCTGTCGCGTCGTCGTTATCATAGTCCCCATCGAAGTCGAGGTCGAGGATTCGGCATTCGGCGGAGGGCGTGCCGGTGCAGGTAACGCCCACGGTACCCTTGTCGGTGGCGTCCACGTCGCCGTCGGCGTCGCGGTCGCCCCAGGAGGTGGACTGGTTGACGGTGAGTG